>NZ_MELG01000092.1:0-46901 GCF_001767535.1 Acinetobacter sp. GWC1_38_13
TGCACCGACACTCACCATTTTGGTGGCTTCCAATACACCTGTGGCTAAAACAGAATCTTCAATATCACCACGCGAAACTTCAGCACTAATATATTGTGGAACTTCAGCTTTAGGTTTAAAGAACATCCAACCTAGTGCTGCTATGATCAATACACCGAGAGCGATCAATATTATTTTGCGAGGTTGAATTTTTTTAGAGCTTGTTTTTGGCATGGTCACGAGGTCAAAATGAAGAAAATAAACTTAGTATAAAAGTGAAATAAGGATAAAGCGTGGATATTTTTAATTTATAATGAGAATTATTTACTATTTGGCTGTGATGCTATGTCGTGGAAATGTCATATATTATTTGAATACCATGTGCAGCACTCATGGCAAGAGCGATTCCACCTGTTTTGGGTAAAGCATAATCACGAGGATTAATACGAATCAGAGAGGGCGCAAATCGTTCACTGAAATAGCGTACTGTTGGAATAGCTGTACCTGCACCAATCTCTATAACAAGTGGTTGTTTATATTGATTTATAAAGGATTCTAAACGATTTCGTTGCTGTGCTTGTCGCTGAGCAATCCACTCGTAGTCATCAAACATTAAGATATTAGGACGTGCCAAACCGCCACAATGTTTACAGTGAGGGAGGTCATCTAACCATTGGCAATTTAGATGGTCGATTTCAGGCGAGATGTCATCTGCTGACCAAATTTCTGAAGTACAACTAGCTAAGCATTGTAAATGATGAATTGAACCATGACATTCATAAATCTGCTTTGGACTAAAGCCTGCCTTTTGAAATTGCCCGTCGACGTTAGAAGTGAATATAAAGTAAGGTAGTGCTAATTTCTCTGCCAATTGATTGAGTAATTCAAAACCTATATGGGGTTGAGTCTTACGATAGAGTACTAAACGATGTCCGTAAAAGCCCCAAGCTAAACGTGGATGGCGATGAAAAGCGGCTGGATTGGCGATTTCTGTAAAATCAATTCGTTGTTTGCCTAGTTCAGGATAGGCTTGCCACATACCGTGATTACCACGAAAATCAGGTAGCCCAGAGTCAACACCCATACCAGCACCTGAGCTGATAATAAGAGCATCAGCACGCGAAAGTATATCTTTGATTTGTTCTTTCTGGATTGTGGTTAAATCCAATGACATAAAGTCATCCTTTTTTATTTATCTTTAAGAAAAGCTTGGAAATAAAGTTGTACCACACAGTTCACTGATTGCTTGAAGCATCAGATGTTCTGAGTTTTCTTTAGACATTCCTTTAATTGCAGCATCTATTGTTAATAAAAGTTCAGGCCATTTTAAAAACTGTCGAGGGTTTAAGCGGCGTAATGCTTGCTGATAAAGCGAAACTTTAGTTTTCCAAATCCCTAGTTGCAATGCATTCTGTGGCTGCTCAAAAAGTTGCATAAGTAGACGCATTTCTTTGCTGAGTGTCCATAAGATCAAACTATCTGGTTCGCCAGCAGCAAGGAGATACTGATAGATTTTAACGGATTGAGCTAAATTTCCTGTTAATAATGCATCACTTAAATCATAGGTGGTATAGCGTGATTGATCTTGTAAACACGCATAGAGTTGTTCAATCTGGATTTGTTTGATATCGGGAAAGGTATCTGCAACACGCATCAAACTGTTTTTGGCTGCCAGTAGGTTATGTTCATGATGCTGCATCAGCCATTGCCATGCATCATTATTCAATTGGATTCCGAGCTTGTCGGCTTCAATACTTAATATTCGTTGTCGGTCTTGCGGATAGGTTGCCGTTAAGGGAACTACAACACCATTTGCTTCAACCACCTGAAAGAAAGCGGACTTTAAACTACTGCTATCTTGTTTCGGTAATACGATAAGCAATAAGTTATGTTCATTGTGCTGAATATAACTTTTGAGCTGTTTTAGCCCATTGGCATCAGGTTTGATGTTGCCATGGACTTCAATTGCGAGTTGTTGAGAAAATAATGACAGGCTATTCAATGCATTAAAGACATTTTTCCAATCATTCACACTGCTAATATCATAGCGTTGACGTTCAACTTCTTGTTGTTGCCACGCTTTACGAAATGTATCGAGTAGATTTTGTTCAAGCAAAGGCTCTTGCCCATGGATGATCCATGCACCACGGGCTTCATTTACACGTTTTAAAGCTTGAACATAATCTAGTTTCATAAATCGCGATTACGACTGTGCTTTCGGTAAACGATTTGCTGCAATTTGACGCGTAATCTGTTGAGCCACATCATCAATTACAATCTTATTTAAATAAGCTTCTTGTTGATTGTCGGTGTTGACCGTTGCGACATCATATTGATAACTACGTGATGCAGTTAATGTGCGAGGTTCAGTAATTTTATTGCCTTGACGATCTTCAATTTGGAAAGTCACAGTTAGACGAAGCAAGACTTCAGTTAATTTTCCATTCAATAATTGACGGCGAGGCGTGTAGTCTAATATGCGCAGTACATAAGCATCGTTCGCATTGCTCAGTTGTACACCTGTTGCATTCAAGTAAATGCTCAGACGATTTTCAAGCTCATCGGTATTGTCAGGTAAAACAAGATTTAATTTGTTATATACCAAAGGCGTTGCCGTTGGATTACTTCCTTTCAAATGGAAACCGCAACTGGCTAAGCCTGCACTTAGGCCTAATGTTAAAACAATCGCAGCGAAACGTTGAGCTATATGCATGCTTTGTCCTTATGATCTTCCAGCAAATATGGAAGATTTAATCTTGATAATTTGACCACATTTTAGAATCAAAGCCCGTTGAATGACAGCGGGCTTTGATGAGGTTTTGTTTCGATAAAGTTCACTCTCTCGCTAGGAGAGGGAGTTTAAACAGAAAATTAAACCACTAAATTCACAAGTTTATTTGGTACAACAATTTCTTTCTTGGTTGGTCCAGTTAAGAATTGTTGAACTTCTGGTAAAGCTTTTGCTAAAGCCAATAAATCATCTTTTGAAATATCGACAGCGACATCTAACTTACCACGGAGCTTACCATTCACTTGTACAACAATCGTTTGTGTATTACGTGTTAATGCTGATTCATCCACTTGCGGGAAGGCAGCAGCTGTTAAGTCGATACCAAACTGAGTCAATAAAGTTTGACTGAGATGTGGTGCAAATGGAGCAAGCAAGGTTAACAATGTAGTAATTGCTTCGCGTGCTACAGCAGCATCATTATCATCTTTTGCTTCAAACTTGTTAGTTGCATTCAGCAACTCCATCAATGCTGCAATCGCAGTATTGAATGCATGGCGACGCTCGATGTCATCACCCACTTTTTGGATGGTTTCATGCGTTTTGCGACGTAAATCTTGTGCATCTTTAGACAAGTTCGCAGTATCAATCGTCGTTGTTTGGTTGCCTGTTTCCAAGAAACCAGCAGCTAAACGCCATACGCGTTTTAAGAAGCGGTTCGCACCTTCGACACCTGCATCTGACCATTCTAAAGATTGATCTGGTGGTGCAGCAAACATCATGAATACACGTGCTGTATCTGCACCGTACTGATCAATAATTGCTTGTGGGTCGATCCCGTTGTTTTTCGACTTAGACATTTTCTCTTGTCCGCCGATGATAACTTCTTGACCATCACCTGAGTATTTCGCAGAAAGAATACGACCTTTCTCATCACGTTCTAATTCGATGTCAGCAGGATTAAACCAAGTCTTCTTACCATTTTCAGCTTCACGATAGAAGGTATCAGCTAACACCATGCCTTGAGTAAGCAAGTTGGTAAATGGTTCGTTACCTTGTACTACACCTTCATCACGCATTAATTTGTGGAAGAAGCGTGCATAAAGTAAATGCAGAATTGCATGCTCAACACCACCGATGTATTGGTTTACAGGGAGCCAGTTTTGAGCAGCTTCTGGTTTTACCATACCACCTGTAAAGTCAGGAGATGCATAGCGCGCATAGTACCAAGATGATTCTACGAAAGTATCCAAGGTATCTGTTTCACGGCGTGCATCGCCACCACAGCAAGGACATTTGGTTTCATAGAATTCAGGCATTTTATTTAATGGGTTACCAGAACCATCTGGAACCACATCAGTTGGTAATACCACTGGCAATTGATCTTCTGGCACTGGGACTTGACCACAAGTGTTACAGTTAATCATTGGAATTGGACAACCCCAGTAACGTTGACGAGATACCCCCCAGTCACGTAAACGGAATTGAACTTTAGCATTTGCTAAACCTTGTGGTTCTAATTTTGCAAGGAAAGCATCAAACGCGGCTTGGAAATCTAAACCGTCGAACTCGCCTGAATTTACGAGTTTACCTTCTTTAGAGCCATACCATTCTTGCCATTCAGTTGCAGAGTAGTCGGCATCATCAGCAGCTTTAGCATCGATCACTTGTTTGATTGGTAAATTAAACTTGTTGGCAAATTCAAAATCACGTTCGTCGTGTGCTGGCACAGCCATCACAGCACCCGAACCGTATGACATTAATACGTAGTTTGCGATCCAGACAGGAAGCTCATCACCAGTTACAGGATGTTTTACGAATAAACCTGTTGCCATGCCTTTCTTTTCGGCAGTCGCTAAATCAGCTTCAGCCACTGATCCCATACGACATTCTTCGATAAATACAGCCAATTCAGGATTGTTTTCCGCTGCTTTAAGCGCAAGAGGGTGTTCTGCTGCAACAGCAACATAAGTCACACCCATTAAGGTATCAGCTCGTGTTGTGTAAACAGTTAAGCCATCTGCATAAATTTCTGTATTTGCAGATGGGAAAGTAATTTCCATTCCTGTAGAGCGGCCGATCCAATTGCGTTGCATGGTCAACACTTGTTGTGGCCAACCATCTTGCAAGGTGTCTAAATCATCTAATAATTCTTGTGCATAGTCTGTGATGCGGAAGTAATACATTGGAATATCACGTTTTTCTACCAATGCACCAGAACGCCATCCACGACCATTTTCAACTTGTTCGTTTGCTAAAACAGTTTGGTCAACTGGGTCCCAGTTTACTGTTGAGAGCTTACGATAAATCAAACCCTTTTTATAAAGCTGAACAAATAACCATTGTTCCCAGTGATAGTATTCTGGTGTACAGGTTGCAAATTCACGATCCCAGTCCACAGACAAACCCAATTTTTTTAATTGGTCACGCATATATGCGATATTTTCAAATGTCCATTTTGCTGGTGCAACTTGATGAGCGATCGCTGCATTTTCAGCAGGTAAACCAAACGCATCCCAACCCATTGGTTGTAATACCGTTTCGCCTTTTAGACGGTAAAAACGGCTGATCACGTCACCAATGGTGTAGTTACGCACATGCCCCATATGCAGTTTGCCACTTGGGTAAGGGAACATCGACAGGATATAGCGATGTTTGCCCTCTACAGTGTCTGCAACTTTAAAAACTTTGCGATTGTCCCAGTCTTGTTGAACTTGAGGCTCAATGGCACTTGCTTGATATTCGGAGTCAATGTGAGAAGTCGTCATAGGGATATGCGATACAACAAAAATTAAAGTTAAGATTGCCGCACAGCATAGCGCAAAATAGGGGCGAATGTCAGTTTTTAGAGCAAGATTTTATCTTCTGGCTATTGAGTATCAGTGGTTCTATTTCAGTGCTTTTATCGATTTGCTGTTCTTAAGTTGGTTAATTTCTCCGTCTTCTTTGATCAGCTACTTCACTTTTTCGTTTGGTGCACTAAATATTACTATGACTAGATGAAAGATGTTTTTCATAGGGAAATAAGATTAGTCGTTTTATAGACGAATTAAGGTGATGTCTTATTTCATCACCTTAATCGAATTTTATTATTTAAAGTTTTGGCTGAACTTTTACACCTGAATTCGAAGATACACTTGGTGCTTCTACTGTTGGAACAGGCTTAGAATTATCGGTAGGCATATTCGTAGTTGATGAATTGTTTTGTTGATTTATATCGCTTTGTGGCGTTTGAGTAGGTTGTGTTGTTGTACTAGTTGGATTGCTGGAACTGTAGTTGTGGCTACCATAAGTTGTGACTTTATCTAAACGTTTTGCACCTTTAGGAGGTGGAGTGGCTGTGTAATGAGTGGAGCCACTAGCGTCGACCCATTTGTAATATTGCTGTGCATGGTTTTGACTAGAACTTAGAAGCATAACTGTCGCTGCTAAAGTGTATAAGCTTGTTTTTAAATGATTTGATGTCATATTTGATCTCCCCAAGAGAATTTTGTCTACATTCGATCAAAGTGCTTTTATGCGTGAATAACAATGCCTATTTTTACTGAAAAAGAAAATAGTTATTTGATAAATGGAGTGGTACTACATTCAAAAAATGCGTGAATAGTGCTTAAAAAAGCAACAGCTAAAAAATATTCTTAAAAAACCTTTTCTTTGTTATTGACTTTGTATATGAAAGCAACAAAAATGCATGCTTTAGTTTTATATGCGTTTATTTGATCACCCTTCGGATAAATGTCATGGCTTGCAATGGACATTCTTTCTAGCCGAGAGAATGATTTTTTGAAATATGTTTATCCCAACATATTTTGATTCGAGATGTAATAACAGCTTATACGGCTGATGAGTCAGAAAATTTTTCCTATTGCAGCAAAAACGAGTAGAATACGCACACTTATAAAAAGTGCATAAAGTTAATGAATGAACACAGTTTATGTCTCCCATAAATTGTGCAAACACTAGGGTGAATCACGTTGGAACTTTTATCTGGTGGTGAAATGCTCGTTCGTGCGCTTGCGGACGAAGGCGTAGAGCATGTTTTTGGTTATCCAGGCGGCGCAGTTTTACATATCTATGACGCGCTATTTCAACAAGACAAAATTAATCATTACCTTGTACGTCATGAGCAAGCTGCTGGTCATATGGCAGATGCATACTCACGCGTAACGGGTAAAACAGGTGTAGTGCTCGTCACTTCAGGACCTGGTGCAACAAACACAGTTACTCCAATTGCAACGGCATATATGGACTCAATCCCAATGGTGATTTTGTCTGGTCAAGTTGCGACTCATTTAATTGGAGAAGATGCATTCCAAGAAACAGATATGGTTGGTATTTCTCGTCCAATCGTAAAACATAGTTTCCAAGTGCGTCATGCTAGTGAAATTCCAGCAATTATCAAAAAAGCATTCTATATCGCTTCATCTGGTCGTCCAGGTCCAGTTGTGGTTGATATTCCTAAAGATGCGACTAACCCAGCAGAGAAATTTGCTTACGAATATCCAGAAAAAGTGAAAATGCGCTCTTATCAACCGCCTTCACGTGGACATTCAGGTCAGATTCGTAAAGCAATTGATGAATTAATTACTGCTAAACGCCCAGTTATTTATACTGGTGGTGGTGTTGTTCAAGGTAATGCTTCTGAATTATTAACAGAACTTGCGCATTTACTTGGCTACCCAGTAACAAATACTTTAATGGGTTTAGGTGCTTTCCCTGGCGATGATCCACAATTTGTGGGTATGTTGGGTATGCATGGAACTTATGAAGCGAATATGACGATGCACAATGCAGATGTCATTTTGGCAATTGGTGCGCGTTTTGATGACCGTGTAACCAACAACCCAGCTAAGTTCTGTCAAAATGCTAAAGTCATTCATATTGATATTGACCCAGCAACAATTTCGAAGACGATTATGGCGCATATCCCGATTGTGGGTGCTGTTGAGCCTGTCCTTCAAGAAATGTTGGCTCAGTTGAAACAAATGAATGTGTCAAAGCCAAACCCAGAAGCTATTGCTGAATGGTGGTCACAAATCAATGAGTGGCGCAAAGTCCACGGTTTGAAATATGAAACACCAACTGATGGTTCAATGAAACCACAGCAAGTGGTTAAAGCTTTGTGCAAAGTTACAAATGGTGAAGCGATTATCACGTCTGACGTGGGTCAACATCAAATGTTTGGTGCTTTGTATTATAAATATAAGCGTCCACGTCAATGGATCAACTCTGGTGGTCTAGGTACCATGGGTGTTGGTTTACCATATGCGATGGCAGCTAAACTTGCTTTCCCAGATCAGCAAGTGGTTTGTATTACTGGTGAAGCATCGATTCAGATGTGTATCCAAGAGTTATCAACATGTAAGCAGTATGGCTTAAATGTGAAAATTCTTTGCTTAAATAACCAAGCTCTAGGCATGGTTAAACAATGGCAAGATATGAACTATGAAGGACGTCATTCAAGTTCATACGTTGACTCATTACCTGACTTTGCCAAATTAATGGAAGCTTACGGTCACGTTGGTATTCAAATTGACCACGCAGATGAGCTTGAATCTAAGCTTGCAGAAGCGATGGCGATTAATGATAAATGTGTGTTCATTAATGTCATGGTTGACCGTACCGAGCATGTTTATCCAATGCTTATTGCAGGCCAGTCGATGAAAGATATGTGGTTAGGTAAAGGGGAGCGCACGGCATGAGACACATTATCTCTGTACTTGTAGAAAATGAAGCAGGTGCGCTTTCTCGTTTGGTCGGTTTATTCTCTCAACGTGGTTACAACATCGAGACTTTAAACGTTGCTCCAACTGAAGATGAAACTTTATCTCGTTTGACGCTGACAACTTATGGTGATGATCACAAAATCGAGCAGATCACAAAACAACTGAATAAATTAGTTGAAGTGGTTAAGGTGGTTGATTTGTCAGAAGGTGCACATATTGAGCGCGAGCTTATGTTGATTAAAGTGAAAGCTTTAGGTGCAGCTCGTGCGGAAATTAAGCGTACAGCTGATATTTTCCGTGCTCAAATCGTTGATGTAACACCGACGACTTATACGATTCAAATTGCTGGTACGACTGATAAGATCGATGGTTTTATTGATGCACTTGCTGAGAATACAATTTTAGAAGTTGTACGTTCTGGTGTGTCAGGCATCGCACGTGGTGAAAAAGTTTTAAGTATTTAACGCTTCCCCAGTTCTGCATATAGAAATGGAAGAATTGGGAAGTTTCAAAGGATCTATCCTTGTATAACAAGGGAAATGACAAAAATTTTAGCGGAGAAAACAGATGCAAATTTTTTACGATAAAGACTGTGACTTATCAATCATCCAAGGCAAGAAAGTTGCAATTATTGGTTATGGTTCACAAGGTCATGCTCACGCACTTAACTTGAAAGACTCTGGCGTAGACGTAACTGTTGGTTTACGTGCTGGTTCAGCATCTTGGAAAAAAGCTGAAAATTCAGGTCTTAAAGTTTCTGAAGTGCCAGCAGCTGTTGCTCAAGCTGACTTAGTTATGATCTTGACTCCAGATGAGTTCCAAGCTCAACTTTATCGTGATGTAATTGAACCAAACATCAAAGAAGGTGCAACTTTAGCATTTGCTCATGGTTTCTCTGTTCTTTATAACCAAGTTGTTCCACGTAAAGATTTAGACGTAATCATGGTTGCTCCAAAAGCACCTGGTCACACTGTACGTTCAGAATTCCAACGTGGTTCAGGTGTTCCTGATCTTATCGCGATTCACCAAGATGCTTCTGGTAATGCTCGTAATGTTGCACTTTCTTATGCTTCAGGCGTAGGTGGTGGTCGTACAGGTATCATCGAAACTTCATTCCGTGAAGAAACTGAAACTGATTTATTCGGTGAACAAGCAGTTCTTTGTGGTGGTGCTGTTGAATTGGTTAAAATGGGCTTCGAAACTTTAGTTGAAGCTGGTTATGCACCAGAAATGGCTTACTTCGAATGCTTGCATGAGCTTAAATTGATCGTTGATTTGATGTTCGAAGGCGGTATCGCTGACATGAACTATTCAGTATCTAACAATGCTGAATACGGTGAATACGTAACTGGTGTTGAAGTAATCAACGAACAGTCACGTGAAGCAATGCGTAATGCATTGAAACGTATCCAATCTGGTGAATATGCGAAAATGTTCATCCAAGAAGGTGCGTTGAACTACCCATCTATGACTGCTCGTCGTCGTCAAAATGCAGCACATGGTATTGAAGTAACGGGTGCTAAATTACGTGCGATGATGCCTTGGATTCAAGCGAACAAAATCGTTGATAAAGAGAAAAACTAATTTTTTTAGTTTAATCTTTGAAGAGCCCTTGTTTATACAAGGGCTTTTTTATTGCATCACTTAAAGTGCTGTATCTTGTGATGATAGCCTAATTTTGCAGTTTAGGTCGTTGAGTTAATTCTCGCGGCTCGTATGGAAGTAAGAATTTTTAAGATGTTACTGAGAGTATAAAAAATAAATTACCTGATAAGGAGTGTGGTCTCTTATTTGCTTTCGGTATAAAAAACTTCATATTCTTAGTCTTTTTTAATAACAGAGTTATAACAAACAGCATGATAAAAAGGCATACTATATATATGTTTAAAGCATTTATTAAAGGTGAAAGTGTCTTTTATAATTGTTGATTGTTTTTTAAATTGAATGTACGACGGTTCAGCTTTTAGTATCTCATAATCAAAAAATTAACATCAAAGTGCTTAGTTCAATTGAATCTGCAATGTGGTTTGAAAATTGCAGTAAAAAAAACAAGAATTTTCATTGGTTTGAAATGAATATATGTTTTTATTCTATTGATTTATAAAGTGAAAAAGACTTGACCTTGTGCTAGATGATGTTATTGTTAAGGAAAGTTTATGAATGCGAAATTTATATCTTTTTTGAGTGTGAAGGATCGTTCGGATTTTGAGCAATTTGCTCAGAAAATAAAAAAAAGTACTGAATAATCATGGAAGTCCTTTATGGTACACGTTGATTACGATAGCACATTGGTCATCGTTTCCATTCTGGTTGCAATAGCAACTTGCTATGCAGCAGTTTCGATGGAAGAACTTGTTTTCAAACCTGCTTATAAAAAATTTGAAAAAAGTATTTTGATTGCAAGTGGTCTAATCTTAGGATTAGCGATATGGGCAATGCATTTTGTGGGAATGCTGGCTAGCCATTTGCCAGAAGGCTATCACTTTGATCTTAGTTTGACTGCATTGTCTTATTTAGTTGGTGCAGTGGCTTCTATATTTGCTGTGTGGTTAACAACTCGACCTACATTACCTTTACCGCGATTGGTTTTAGGTGCTGTGTTTATGGGCTTAGGCATTTCAGGAATGCACTACACGGGAATGCTTGCACTCTCATTTACCGATCATCAACTACACTATGATCCACTTTTGGTCATTAGTTCGATCTTGATTGCAATTTTGGGTTCTGCATTAAGTTTTTGGTTTATTTTTAAATATAAGACAGCGACTACCCATCGTACAGTTTTGAAACTGACTATCGCTTTATTGATGGCATTTAGTATTGTGGGAATGCATTATACTGGAATGGCTGCTACCTTATTTGATGAACGGGTAGCGATGATCTTAAGTGCTGCTCAAACTGACCAAAGTGTGCTGTTATTTACGATTATTTTTATTACGAGTTTAGTCTTTGTTGCTGGTTTCGCCGTTGCAGTTTTAGAAGCGAGACTAGAGGAGCGCAACCAACAATTAACAAAAATCAATCGCGAGTTAGCCAACCAATCTTCACATGATTCCTTAACTAAACTGCCAAATCGCTTATCTTTAACAGATTATGCTGAAGTAATTTTTAGTCATCATCGTTTAAAAGAACAAAAAGCTGCATTTTTATATATTGATTTAGATCGCTTTAAGTCTGTTAATGATGCTTTTGGACACCATATTGGTGATCAGTTATTAATCCAAATGGCTAATCGATTACATCAGAAACTCGGCCAAAATCAAAAGCTGTTTAGAATTGGTGGTGATGAGTTTGTTTTAATCTCAGAGCATACTGATGCAAATGAGGCGATAGAGTTAGCAGAGAAAGTTCTACATGCCATTCAAGAAAGTTATTCAATTGCAAATAAAGAGATAAATATTTCAGCCAGTTTGGGCATTGCGATTTATCCTGAGCACGGTACGAATGTTCAAGATCTTTTGATCAATGCAGATGTCGCGATGTTGGCATCTAAAGATCAAGGACGTAATACCTTTACTATTTTCCATTCTGCGAGTGATCAAAAAGATGTTCGCAGTCAATCCAAATTAATTAATGATCTTTATAAAGCTGTTGATGAACAACAGTTTATCTTATTTTATCAACCGAAGTTTACGGTCAATTATGAAATTTGTGGAGTAGAGGCTCTGATTCGTTGGAAGCATCCAACTTTGGGATTGTTAACTCCGCAAATGTTTATAGAGGGAGCTGAGAAGACAGGTTTGATCATTCCAATGGGATATTGGGCACTTGAGCAAGCTTGCCAACAGATCCAAAAATGGGAACAGAGTAATAGTCCTTTTTATCCGATCGCAGTCAATCTTTCGGCTTTGCAATTTGAAAATAAAAAACTGTTTTGTGTATTAGAAAAGCTCTTAGATAAATATCAAATTCAACCTGAACATCTCATTTTAGAAATCACAGAATCAACTGCGATACATCATATCGAATCGAGTATTCGTACCTTAGAGCGATTGAGAAAGTTAGGGATTCGAATTGCAATTGATGATTTTGGTACAGGTTATTCGAGTTTTCTTTATTTAAAAGATTTACCAATCGATGAGCTTAAAATTGATCGCGATTTTTTAATTGATTTACAGCCTAATTCGAAAGAAGAGGCGATCTTAGAAAGTATTATTCACTTGGCTGCGAAATTAGAATTGGTTGTGACTGCGGAAGGGGTTGAAACGCAGGAGCAAGCAGATATTTTGACACATCTTGGATGCAATCAATTGCAGGGATATCTGTTAGGTCGTCCTGTGAATGTTGAGAATCTAGTATTGAACCGAACTCATAACTTTGCTTAAATGACTGCGTTAAGCAGATTTGATGAGTTGTCAAACATTGAGCATAGACTCAATATTTGACAATCTTATTTGCTTTATTCAGAGCGTGGAATGAGCCAGTTGGTAATGACAGGCCAAACATGTAGAGGTGCTTGGCTTCCTGAAACCAACCCCATATGTCCTCCTGAAACAATCTCGAATTGCTTATCTTGACTGCTGATTAAATCCATTAATGGTTTGACTGCTTCAGCTGTGACGATAATATCAGTATCACCGCCAATCGCTAAAACAGAACAATCGATATCTTTAAAATAAGCGGTTTGATCGCCAAATTGAACCACACCAGTCGAAAGTTCGTTATCGATCCAAAAGCGCAAAATGATATCGCGCATTACACCCCCAGGATAGGCGAGCATATTGTCAACAAACGAACTTGAAGTTGCGTGATTAATGACAAACTGTCGATCGTTCAAATTTTTCAGTAATTGCCAATAATTTTTAAAATTACCCACGGGATCTGTGAGCTTAAATCCGAGCGTATTTTGCCAACCGTGAATATGAAAATAGCGGCTAGGAATTTGACGGATTCGGAAATTGGTATTGGTTCGCACCCATTGCGCTGGCGTGTTTAATTTTTGATAGAGCTTACCAATATAACCTGATTGATGGGTATTAATCGGTGATGCCAAAATCATTAAATTCTTAATATTTTTATCTTTAAATAATGACGTGTAGCAAAGTGAGATCGCTCCACCTAGGCTCCAGCCATATAGTGATAGTTGCTGTTGCCCGCTATGTTCACGAATTTTGTTGATAAAGTCGGGCATAAAGATTTTGATATAGGTGCCGAAATTGTATTTGGCTTGTCTACGGCTTGGTGTGCCCCAGTCAATCATATACACATCAAAACCTTGGCTTTGAAAATAACGAATTAGACTACGATCAGGAAACAAATCGAACACTAATGTATTGGCTGCTAATGGGGGGATAATGACGAGAGGGACACGGTGTTTATTTTCACCTGTTTCTACATCTGCCTTGTAAAACCGTAAACTAATAATTTCACGTTCATAAACGACTTCAAAAGGTGTCTTTCCTGACAATGCCAGTTGATGTCCTCTCAAGAAACGATCCGCCGCATTTGAAAAAACTTGTGCAGCTTGTTTACCCGCACGCGTTTTTAAGATGGATTGGGCTGTTTTAGAGTTAACAAAGGTATCTTTAACTTTAGGCAATTGAGTCATCGTGCAAGAACTCTACGGTTGCAACTGTGTAGCGGCATATTAGAAGAAAAAAAGCATTTGCTCACTGACTCATCTGCTTAACTTATTTTTGAAAATGATCAATTTCGAATATTGCATGGTCGTAAATTGCTCAAAAATACTTATTTAGGCAGTTGGGGCGTATACGTAAGTGAGCTTATCAAGCTTAATATATGGTATTGCGTATATATGAATATTCATATATAAAGTCACTATCATTAATTCAAAATGTTTTTACTCATTATGTCTACTCAACAACAAATTACGATTTATCACAACCCTGCATGTGGGACATCTCGAAATACACTCGGATTAATTCGCAATACGGGTATTGAACCTATCGTGATTGAATATTTACTGAATCCTCCTTCAAAATCTGAACTTATTCAATTGATTAGTGATGCTGGTTTGTCTGTAAGGGCTGCGATCCGTACGAATGTTGATCCTTATCGTGAACTTGATTTGGATCGTGAGACTTGGACAGATCATGAATTAATCGAATTTATGCTTGAACATCCTATTTTAATTAATCGTCCTTTTGTTGTGACGAGTCAGGGTGCCCGTTTATGCAGACCATCGGAGTTGGTGCTGGATATTTTACCAGTTGCACAACAAGGTGCTTTTTCCAAAGAGGATGGTGAACAGGTGATTGATGAAAATGGTCAGCGTGTTAATTAAATAATAATTCAGTATTTGAGGTTGGAAATGGATCGAGTGAATTTCTTTAAGTGTTTGTCTGATGAAACACGTCTCAGTATTGTCACTTTGGTGGCGGAAAATAAAGAACTATGTGTTTGTGATTTGACTGAAAAATTAAACTTGAGCCAACCAAAAATTTCGAGACATTTAGCCTTATTAAGGTCATCTGGCTTACTACAAGATCGAAGACAAAGTCAGTGGGTGTATTACAGCATCAATCCAGAACTGCCGATATGGTGCCATGATATTTTGGCTCTTTTAGTCAACGGTTCATCCTCAACTAGTCAGGATTTATCTACTTTATCTCTAAAAAGTTATTGTGAGTAATTAGAATATGAAATTTCTATTTTTATGTACTGGAAATAGTTGCCGTAGCATTTTGTCAGAGGTGTTATTTAATCATCGTGCACCAGCAGGTTGGAAAGCATATAGTGCAGGAAGTAAGCCATCTGGCCAAGTTCATCCTTTGACGATCGAGACTTTAGAAAACTTAAATCTATCAACTGAGGGTTTGTGGAGCAAAACGATTGATGACTGTGAACAATATCAACCTGATGTGGTAATTACCGTATGTGATTCTGCAGCACAAGAAGCTTGTCCTCTTTATTTAGGTGGAGCGATCAAAGCACATTGGGGTTTAGCAGATCCTTCGCATTTAGACTTGCCGAAAGAAGAAAAATTAAAGGCCTTCCAAGTGACTGTTGATCATATCAATCGCCGTTTAGATGCTTTATTTGCAATGGATACTGAAAGTATGACTCGTCCAGAGTTAATTGCTGCGATCAATAAAATTTCTGAGATTGAATGAGAACATCATGGCTCAACAAAGGTTATCTTTTCTAGATCGTAATCTTACGCTTTGGATTTTTATTGCCATGGCACTAGGAATAGCCATCGGTGTATTTTTCCCTCAGGCTTCGGTAACGCTCGATAAAATGAGTGTCGACTCCGTCAATATTCCTATCGCGATTGGTTTGATTTTGATGATGTATCCACCTTTGGCAAAAGTGGATTATGCTGCTTTACCAGAAGTGTTCAAAGATAAAAAAACTTTAACTTTATCTTTGGTGCAAAACTGGTTGATTGCTCCAGTATTAATGTTTGTACTCGCAATTGTGTTTTTACATAATTATCCTGAATACATGACTGGACTGATTTTGATCGGTTTGGCACGTTGTATTGCAATGGTTTTAGTTTGGAATGGTTTAGCCTGTGGTGATAACCAATATGTAGCAGCACTTGTTGCATTTAATAGTATCTTCCAAATTTTATTCTTCAGTACTTATGCGTGGTTATTCCTAACTTTCTTACCACCGTATTTTGGCATTGCAGGACAAGTCATTAATGTTGACTTCTGGACCATTACGCATGCGGTATTGGTTTATCTTGGGATTCCATTTTTTCTTGGTTTTATGACACGATTGATTCTCGTCCGAGCTAAAGGCTTAGATTGGTATCAAACTGTTTTTTTACCAAAAATTAGTCCTTTGAGTCTGCTTGCTTTACTTTTCACAATTGTCGCGATGTTTAGTTTGAAAGGTAGTGATGTTGTGAGCTTACCTTTGGATGTAATCCGTATTGCAATCCCTCTGACGATTTACTTTGTGGTGATGTTCTTCATTAGCTTCTTTATGAGCAAATGGATGGGCAATGACTATCCTAAAACCACTGCAATTTCGTTTACTGCAGCAGGCAACAATTTTGAATTGGCGTTAGCTGTCGCTATTGCAACATTTGGATTAGCTTCGCCAGTGGCATTCACTACAGTGATCGGCCCTTTGGTTGAAGTTCCTGTATTGATTGCTTTAGTTAGTGTGTCCTTGTGGTTAAGAAAAAAGTATTTTAAATCGGTGTAATGGTGATGAGTCTTCCAAATGTTGATATGAGTCTGCTTGATCAGCCTACATTAGAGAAAGTACAGGCAAAAGCGTTAGATCATGCTCCAAGAATTTTATTGTTGTATGGTTCTAATCGTGAGCGCTCTTACAGTCGCTTAGCTGTGATGGAAGCAGGGAGAATCTTAGAGCAATTTGGTGCTGAGGTTAAAATTTTTCATCCTAAAGGATTGCCTCTGCCAGAAGATGCAGATACTGAACATCCGAAAGTGAAAGAGCTACATGAATTATTGGCTTGGGCTGAAGGTATGGTTTGGTGTTCACCTGAACGTCACGGTTCGATGAGTTCAATCTTTAAGTCACAAATTGATTGGATTCCTCTCGCGGGCGGTGCGATTCGTGCAACGCAAGGTAAAACACTTGCTCTGATGCAGGTCAGTGGTGGATCACAGTCATTTAACAGTGTAAATCAAATGCGCATACTTGGTCGTTGGATGCGGATGATTACCATACCGAACCAATCTTCTATTCCAAAAGCATTTTTAGAGTTTGAAGAAGATGGGCGTATGAAACCTTCTGCATATTACGATCGAATTGTTGATGTGATGGAAGAGCTTTATAAATTTACACTTCTTACACGAGGACAAAGCAAGTATTTGACAGATCGTTATTCTGAACGCAAAGAATCAGCTGAAGAATTGTCTAAACGTGTGAACCAAAGAAGTTTGTAAAATAAACTTTACTCGATGTTTGTGATGTGATGAATTTTTAAAACGAACTGCTCATTTCAATTGAGCGGTTCGTTTTTTTTAAATTTAATGCATTCGTTTATGAGTTAAAACTTTTCTCTCATCCAACCATAAGCTGCTGCAAATGGTAATGCTGTTCTAGCAAGATATGGAACGTGCCATAAACCACCGTGATTAGCATTTTCCATGATGAGATCAAGTGGATGATCCAATACTTTTTTAGGATTGGTTGCACTTTCTGGATTGTTTAAATCATGAACCCATAAGGCTGCCATAATTGCATTGGTGGTTTCAGGGCTAAAAGTCTCAACTTTAAATAAATCAGCACCAGAAAAAGCAGCTTTGAGGATAGGATTCTTTACGACAGAGTGAGTTGTAGTGGATGGAGCAATATTAATCACCGTTTTCTGACCACGAGCTCGTGTAGTAATCGCAAACCATTGCTGTAATCGTTTGGCCAAGGCATAGTTAGGTCCTTGTTCAATCACCATACAATCTGAAATACCATATTGCTGACCATTATCACATTCAATCAACTGATTGAAATTCGGCTTAAAAAAGTTAGACAACGAAATTTTGTGAATAGACTTAGTCAGAATTTTTTCGGCTACAGGACGCTGTTTTATACGAGATTGAATGGAATTCACCACTGTTTTGGGAATCGCATAAATATCGGTTGGGGTCAGCATAAACATAATACTGCTATCGGGCTTATGTTGGCTCACTTGCTCCATGATACTAATCATTGCCATAGAAACACGCACATGTTTTTCGCCATCTAAATAGGCGATCCCTGCTAAATCTAAGCTTTGTTCAAAGCTATTTAACCAATTTGCAATTTCTGGAGTTTGAGTGAGTAAATTCGCCCCGAGTTGTTGTGTTCCATTTGCGCTCGTGTGTTGTGGAGCGATAAGCGTTGCATTACCTTGTTTTATGACTTTAGTAATTTTTTCCCAAATTTTGGGTTGAGGTAAATCAATAGCAACAATATTGGCGCGCCATTTTGCTAACCAACTTAATGGTCCAGCTTCAGAGCCTGCGCCAAACAACACCATGGTGCGATTAGATAAATCAAACCATTCAGGATGTTGATTGAGTAAGCGTAGAGCTTTGGCATGCGTTGGCTCAATGACCTTTTGCTGCTCCCAAAGATCGATTTGTTGTAGTAAAGCGTCACCTTGTAATTTCTGACCTTGATAAGGGATAAACCACGGTTCTATCGTCGCATCGCCTTTACCTTTCAAGACGAACTGCTCAAAGGGTTGATCCTTAATCTTGATCATTGCATCAGACAAAGTATGACTTTGTTCTGCTCGATTGAAAGTGAATAACTCTTTGGCTTTGTTTAATCCTTTCTGAGCGATGGGAAGGGGATTGTTGACAGATTCAATACCCGTTTTAACTAATTCATGGAAATAAATTGGATAATTTTTTCTCCATTTCTTCTCATTATTTAGTTGTAAAACATAAGGGGAATTTACACTTTGTAATGCGGCTTTTAGAATTTGTTTTGCTGTGTGAGTGGTGCTCGGAGTTTTTTTTCCTGATTGAATTGGAAATTGTATACCATCATGATGGGGTTCTATTTTCTTGCTCAATGTTGTACTCCATTTCATCTAAAATATTCGGCATCATTTCGAACATGTTAATAAGTTCAGACCCTAAAGATGATGGCAAAAAGTTTATTAATGAAATTGGAGGCGTATTTGATTGATATTGGACGTAATTTAGTGGGATTTAGGATATAAGAATGCCGAATCTAGGTTATTCGGCATCCTTTTGAGAGCGAGATTAAATGATATGAATCTTAAGTGTTAGATTGATACTCATTGATCACTTCGAGCGCAGCACGAAATGCCTCTTGCGTCGCTGGAGCGCCACAGTATGGAAGGCTATGCAATAAGACTTCTTGTATCTCTTCAACACTCGCCCCATTGTTTAAAGCACCACGAATATGACCTTTTAGCTCAGTTGGGCTTTTGAGTGCAGTTAAAAATGCAATCGTGACCAATGAGCGATATTTACGTGGCAATACACCTTCACGTTGCCAAGTTGATCCCCAAGCATGTTCATTAATCCAATCTTGGAGTGGTTGAGTAAAAGGAACAGTGTTGTCTTGAGCACGTTTGACAAAGCTTTCACCCATAACTTCAGTGCGAACTTTTAGTCCATTTTCATAATCTTGTTGTGACATGTTTTGACTCGTATAGAGATAAGAAATTATTGCAGTTATCCATAAATATGCACGTATAGTAACCAGTTTTATATCAATCTTAAAATAGCCCATTTTGAATTGAGTTGTTCTCACTCAATGTTTAAGGGAATTAATATTGAACTTGATTCGTTAATGGAAATACTGTTGAGAAGTTTTTATGTCTGAAAAATAATCGAACTTGTGGATAAAACAAGACCTATCAACAATCAATAAACAAGTCTTCTAAATCTGCTACAATTGCGCCAATTTTGAATTCTCACTTTTTCAGTTAAGGTACATATTAAGCAATGTGTACATAACTGTGTACATATTGAAGATTTTTCTCATGAGTTTTAAAGATGAATTAGCGGCACAAGTTGCCCAACGACGCACATTTGCGATCATTTCCCACCCCGATGCGGGTAAGACCACCATGACTGAGAAACTGTTGTTATGGGGTAAAGCCATTCAGGTTGCGGGTATGGTCAAAAGCCGTAAGTCAGACCGTTCAGCGACATCTGACTGGATGGAAATGGAAAAAGAACGTGGAATCTCGATTACCACGTCTGTGATGCAGTTCCCTTATAAAAACCATACGATTAACTTACTGGATACACCAGGACACGAAGACTTCTCGGAAGATACATATCGTACTTTGACTGCAGTGGACTCAGCACTCATGGTGATCGATGGTGCGAAAGGTGTCGAAGAACGAACCATTAAATTGATGGAAGTGTGTCGTATGCGCGATACACCGATTATTTCATTTGTGAACAAAATGGACCGCGAAATCCGCGAGCCGTTAGAGTTACTGGATGAAATTGAAAATGTCCTCAATATTCGTTGTGTACCAATTACATGGCCTTTAGGTATGGGACGTGACTTTGCTGGAGTTTACAATTTGCTTGAAAATAAATTGTATGTCTATAAAGCTGGTTTCGGTTCAACTATTACGGACATTGAAGTACGTGATGGTTATGATCATGCAGACATTCGTGAGAAAGTTGGTGAGTTGGCATGGGCTTCTTTCGAGGAATCGCTCGAATTGGTTCAAATGGCAAATGAGCCACTGGATCGTGAATTATTCTTACAAGGTAAACAAACGCCAGTACTTTTTGGTACGGCATTAGGTAACTTTGCTGTTGATCATGTACTTGATGCATTTATCAATTGGGCGCCAGAACCTAAAGCGCATCCAACTCAAGAGCGAACTGTAGATGCCAACGAAGAAGGATTTACAGGCTTTGTATTTAAAATCCAAGCCAATATGGATCCGAAACACCGTGACCGTATTGCCTTTATGCGTATTTGTTCAGGTAAATATGAAAAAGGTTTAAAAATGAATCATGTGCGTATAGGTAAAGATGTACGTATTAGTGATGCATTAACCTTCCTTGCAGGTGAGCGTGAGCATCTTGAAGAAGCTTGGCCTGGTGATATTATCGGTTTGCATAACCACGGTACCATCCAGATCGGTGATACCTTTACCAGCGGTGAAAAACTTCATTTCACGGGTATTCCACACTTTGCACCAGAAATGTTCCGCCGTGTTCGGTTACGTGATCCTTTAAAATCTAAGCAATTGCAGAAAGGTTTGAAAGAGTTGTCTGAAGAAGGGGCGACTCAGGTGTTCATGCCACAAATCAGTAACGATCTGATTGTTGGTGCAGTTGGGGTGCTACAGTTTGATGTGGTCGCATACCGATTGAAAGAAGAATATAAAGTTGACTGTATTTATGAGCCTGTAAGTGTTCATACCGTGCGTTGGATTCATTGTGATGATGAAAAGATTCTCAATGAATTTAAGAAAAAAGCGCATGATCAATTGTCAGTTGATGGTGGTGGTCATTTAACTTATCTTGCACCAAGCCGTGTTAATTTACAGTTAATGCAAGAGCGTTGGCCTGATATCCAGTTCCGTAACACACGTGAACACTAAAAGCCTTTCTAAGTCCCTCTTTCGATAAGAGGGACTTTGTCACAAGTCTTATAGATTTGAGTTTGTGATACTTCTCTCTTTAAAAAGGGAGGAATTAAAAAAATAAAGGGATGAACGATATGAATATTTTAAAACCATTTCTTGGCGCTAGTTTGATTGTTAGTGTGATGGCTTTAACAGCATGTGATCAACCCAAAAAGAATGAAGCTGAATCAGCAGACAAGACTGAACAACAAACTACAAATTCAGAAAAAGCAGAGGTTTTACCTTATTTGAATATGAAGGAAACAAAGGCTGAGTATGCATTGCCTTTTTGTGAAAAGAAGAATTGTATTGATCTTGATATTCAAACGATTAAAACGCAAGATGATTGGCTAAATACATGGATTGCAAAGAATCAAGCCAATGTCATCCAGCAACAAATTGAACAAAATCAGAATTTGACATTGCAGCAGGCGATTAATGCCTATGTTAAAAAGTCAGATGAGTGGCAGGAAAAATATTCTAAAAATAAAGCCTATGAATTGCGCATGAATACGCGTATTGCTTCGCAACGTAATCAATATGTACTACTACAGATTGGGGTGGATACTAAACAGGAAGATATTGCGGTCAAAGATCGTTATTACTTTTTTGTCGCTGACCGTAAGTTGCAGAAGAATTTAACCGTCCTCGATGTGATTCAAAAAAATCAGCAGAATGCGATGAATGAAATCGTTCAAACTCATTATCAAAAATGGATTGAAAAGCAGTCTGATGAAGTTAAAAAACAAATCCCTAAAAAATTATACTGGGGTCAATCAGATTGGTTCTTTGATGGCGAGGGGATTGGTTTGCATTACCGAGCGAATCAAATCAGTAAAGATGCGCCACAGCTTGATATTTATTTAACGACAGAACAAAGTAAACAGATGTTACAGCCTGAAATATATCAGCAAATGTTTTAGCAGTTGTTAAATACTCAGCACTGATTTTCGTATAGAAATTGCATGTACTTATAGCGAATTTGGCATAAGTTCGATAGCATTTAAATTCTCTTGTGTCATAACAATGCTTGTAGGTTTTAGATGAAAAAAGTTTTTCAATTTAGCATTCTTGCATGTGCTGTTTTACTTGCAGCATGTCAACCAAAATCAGAACCTAAAGAGCCAGAAGATAAGCCACAAGATACAGTTGTGAATCAGACCTCAGAGCCTGTTCTACGTGGTGAAACGGTAAAACTAGCGGTGACTTTGCCTGAATGTAACGGCAACACATGTCCAGATTTTACGGTTGAACGCCTGCAAAGTAATTTTCCATTTATAGACCAATTACTTGATCAAGAAATTTTAGATCAACTCAGCAAAATGTTAGAAATCGTTGATGCAGATCAGGCTTCATCTACAGCGCAAGGCAGTGAGCAAACCAATCATTTAGATGTTCAAGCTCAGCAATATGCAAATGCTTTTATTAAAATCGATGAAGAATTGAAAGCATTAAGTAGTAGCCATCAAATTAGTTTGATGATTAAACCTAAGATTTTGCAGTCCAAAGGCACATTGGCAACTGTAGTTTTGAACAGTAGTAGTTACTTGGGTGGTGCACATGGTTCTACGGCTCAACGTTACTATAATTTTGATTTGAAAAACCAAAAACAAGTTCAGCTCAATGATTTGCTTCTACCTAAGCAAAAAGCAAAACTTGATAAGCTTGCACATGATGCGTTTAAAACATGGGTGATTGATTCAAAACTTGCCAATACAGCTGATGAATATGAACAGGCATGGCCATTCCAAGTAACAGATAATTACTTTTTGGGTGAGCAAGGTTTGATCTTGCAATATGGAGAATATGAAATTGGTCCTTATGTGGTCGGGCTGCCACGTTTGGTGATTCCTTTTGATCAATTACAGGGTGTATTGAAACCTGAGTATTTGCCAAAAGTTGAGACACTAGCGGCTTCTACTGTCGTAGCAGCGGACAAAAGTACGTCTTAATGCAACTTTTCGATACTCATACCCATTTTGATGTTGCCGATTTTGATCATGATCGGCAACAACTGGCTATTCAGGCAAAGCAGGTTGGGGTCGAAGCTTTAGTACTAATTGGTTTTATTGAATCTCGGTTTGATGAACTTATTCAAACTCACCAACAATTAAAAGCGTGGGAAAATGTCCCGCAATCCTATTTAGCTCCAGGCTTACATCCATTTTATATTGAACAGCATCAGTCATCCCATCTACATCGACTCGAACAGGTCTTACAACAATATGACTGTGTTGCGGTCGGGGAAATTGGTTTAGATACTTTTTTAAAAGAACATAAACAACCTGAATTGTTTGCCAAGCAACAAGACTATTTTAATGCTCAACTTGAGTTGGCAACTCGGTATCAAAAACCAGTGTTATTGCATATCCGCAAAGCCCACGCGGAAAGCCTAGCTATTTTAAAAGCACAAAAATTCAAATTTGGTGGTATAGCCCATGCTTTTAGTGGTGGCGTTGAGGAAGCTAAAGTGCTGATCAAACTCGGTTTTAAAATTGGTGTAACTGGGCAAATTACTAATCCGAATGCAAAAAAATTACATCAAGTTGTGCAGGCGATAGGCGCTGAACATTTGGTGATTGAAACCGATTGTCCAGATATGACACCACTATGCTGTCAAACCTCTACAGAACAGCGTACTCGAAACACACCTGTGAATTTGCCTTATGTGTTAGAGAGTTTGGCACAAACGCTTGGACTATCGACAGAAACACTGGCACAACAATTATGGAAAAACTCTTTGGTCGCTCTACATCTGGATTTTTAGAAGAATAAGAAAGCATTCCCAATAATACGATAACTAAAAGGGAACATAAGCATTTTAAAACAAGGGTACATTAAATAGACAACTTGATAATAATCAAACTCGCCAATGCTGGGAGGGTAACCTAATGGCCAGATATAGCAAAATCAATAGTTTTAATGCATTAAAAACCTTAACTGTCGCTTCCAAATCTTATCAAATTTTTAGTTTGTCTAATGCCGCTCAAACGCTTGGTAATATCGATAGATTACCGAAATCCCTCAAGGTTTTATTGGAAAATTTATTGCGATTTGAAGATCAAAAAAGTGTAAAAGTGGAGCATATACAAGCTCTAGTAGATTGGCAAAAAACAAAATCTTCAGAGCAAGAAATTCAATATCGTCCAGCGCGTGTACTGATGCAAGATTTTACAGGCGTACCTGCTGTGGTTGACTTAGCCGCGATGCGAGCTGCAATGGCACAAGCAGGCGGTGATCCAAATCGAATTAATCCTTTATCTCCTGTGGATTTGGTAATTGACCATTCCGTGATGGTCGATCATTTTGCAGATGAAAATGCCTTTGCGGAAAATGTTGAAATCGAGATGCAGCGTAACGGTGAGCGTTATCAATTCCTGCGTTGGGGGCAATCTGCATTTAACAATTTCAGCGTCGTCCCACCAGGTACAGGTATCTGTCACCAAGTCAATTTGGAGTATTTGGCTCAAGCGGTTTGGTTAGGTGACGATGATGGTGAGACATTTGCCTTTCCTGATACCTTGGTTGGAACAGACTCTCATACCACGATGATTAATGGCTTAGGTGTTTTGGGATGGGGTGTAGGTGGTATTGAGGCTGAAGCTGCAATGTTAGGACAACCCGTGTCAATGTTAATTCCAGAAGTGATTGGATTTAAATTGACTGGCAAGCTAAATGAAGGAATCACTGCTACAGATTTAGTGCTGACCATTACTCAAATGTTGCGTCAAAAGGGCGTCGTTGGAAAGTTTGTCGAATTTTATGGAGATGGTCTCGCTGATTTACCTTTAGCTGACCGAGCGACGATTGCCAATATGGCACCTGAATATGGTGCAACTTGTGGTTTCTTTCCAATAGACGAGGTCACACTCGGATATTTGGCACTGACAGGTCGTCAACAAGATCGTATTGACTTGGTTGAAGCTTATAGCAAAGAACAAGGTTTATGGAGAAATGCAGGTGATGAACCGATTTTTACAGATACCTTAAGTCTCGATATGAGTACGGTGCAAGCGAGTTTAGCGGGTCCGAAACGACCTCAAGATCGAGTTTTACTTTCAGATGTTCCAAAAACCTTTAATGCGCTGATGGAGCTCACATTAAAGCCAGCCAAAGAAGCAAAAGAAAACTTAGAAAATGAAGGTGGTGGTGGAACTGCGGTTGCATCTAAACAAGCCAATCTACCTCATGACAGTCCAACTTGCACATTGGATGGTCAAAGCTTTCAGTTAAATCATGGTGATGTCGTGATTTCTGCAATTACTTCTTGTACCAATACATCCAATCCAAGCGTGATGCTTGCCGCTGGTTTATTAGCAAAGAATGCTGTAGAAAAAGGCTTACAGCGTAAACCATGGGTAAAAAGCTCACTTGCACCCGGTTCTAAAGTTGTCACCGATTATTTAGCTGCGGCTGGTTTAACGCCGTATTTGGATCAGCTTGGCTATAACTTAGTGGGTTATGGCTGCACCACATGTATTGGGAACTCTGGGCCATTGCCTGAAGCTGTTGAGGAGGCTATTCAATGTCAGGATTTAAATGTCGCTTCTGTACTTTCTGGTAATCGAAATTTTGAAGGGCGGGTACATCCTTTAGTCAAAACCAATTGGCTTGCATCACCACCTTTGGTTGTTGCTTATGGTTTAGCAGGAAATATCCGTACTGATCTCACCACTCAACCAATTGGGCAAGGTAGCAATGGCGAAGATATTTACTTAAAAGACATTTGGCCAAGTCAGGCAGAAATTGATCAGGTGCTGCAAAAAGTAAACACTGACATGTTCCATAAAGAATATGCAGCAGTATTTGATGGAGATGAAACATGGCAGGCGATTCAAATTCCACAAAGTCAAACCTATGCATGGCAAAGTGACTCGACTTATATTCGCCATCCACCATTCTTTGAAACGATTAGCCAAGCTCCACCAAAAATTACCAATATTGAGCAAGCACGGATTTTGGCTGTACTTGGCGATTCGGTGACGACTGATCACATATCACCAGCGGGGAATATTAAAAAAGACAGTCCAGCTGGACGCTATTTGCAAGAGCAGGGCGTAGATGCAAAAGACTTTAACTCTTATGGTTCACGACGCGGTAATCATGAAGTGATGATGCGAGGTACATTTGCCAATATCCGTATCAAAAATGAAATGCTCGGTGGTGAGGAAGGGGGAAATACGATTTATATCCCAAGCAATGAGAAATTGGCAATTTATGATGCATCGATGCGTTATCAGCAGGATAAAACGCCATTAGTGATTATTGCAGGTAAAGAGTACGGTACAGGTTCATCTCGTGATTGGGCTGCAAAAGGAACTAATCTTCTTGGGATTAAAGCGGTGATAGCCGAAAGTTTTGAGCGTATCCATCGTTCGAATTTAGTTGGTATGGGGGTGTTGCCGTTACAGTTTGTTGATGGGCAGACTCGTCAAACTCTAAATCTGACGGGACGTGAAGTAATTTCTATTCATGGTTTATCTGATGATATTCAACCCCATCAAACTTTAGATGTGAGTGTGATACGCGAAGATGGTCGTCAAGACCAATTTAAAGTGTTATGTCGTATTGATACCTTAAATGAAGTGGAGTATTTCAAAGCAGGTGGTATTTTGCATTACGTGCTTCGAAATTTAATTGCTGCTTAATTTCAAATGGATTATGAATCAATAAAAAGATGAAAATTAGGTTTTCATCTTTTTATTTAAGTTTAAATGTTTTAGCAGTATGGTATCTGAGTTAAATCTCATGGAACGATAGCGTTGAATCAGTTACCTAAATATGTGTATTACCTACTCATTGCACAAGCATTCAATCTAATTGCCGCAGTATTGTCGGTTACGGTTTCTGCTATCGTCGGTTTAAAGCTTGCACCTACGCAGGCTTTAGCGACAGTTCCATATGGTTTGCAATTTTTGGCGATGCTATTAACAACCTTTGTTTTTTCATTTCTGATGAAACGATGGGGGCGCCATGTGGTATTTCAATTTGGTGTACTCTGCTTATTTGCGGCTGGTTTTTGGGGATATCAAGCTTTATTAAAACAAGATTTTTGGCTGCTGTGTCTTACACATTTTTCGCTTGGGCTTTTTCTATCTACAGCGAGTTTTTATCGTTTCGCAGCATCTGATCGTTTGTCATCTGAATTAATCCCCAAAGCGACTGCATTGGTGATTTCAGGTGGTGTAGTGGCAGCTGTAATCGCACCTGTATTAGCGATTCAATTTCAGAAAGTGAAGGGATTACCAGATTTCACAGCAATTTATTTGATCTTCTGCGGATTGGCTTTATTGTTATCGCCGATTTTGTATATATGGCATTCAAAACACAAATTACAACAAACTCCACAGCCAAAGGTTGAATCGCTGAATCGAGTAAAAATGTCAAAGCATCTGGTTGTTGCTGCGATTATTAGTGGAGCATTTGCATACTATATTATGAATGTGATGATGATTATGTCGTCTTTGCATTTAAAAGAGCATCACTCTTTTCATTACGCATCAATTTCAATCCAGTTGCATGTTTTGGCAATGTTTGTCCCATCATTCTTTGTGTCAAAGCTCATTCAACGTTGGGGAACCCATACGATTATTTATACGGGTTTTATTTTATTAATGTTGTCTGCATTTATACCGATGATGGGGCAAGCAGGTATCTTTATTAATATCGCTTTGATTGTTTTAGGTGTGGGGTGGAACTTTGCTTATTCTGGTGCTTCGACATTATTGGCTGGATTGGAAGAACAACAAAAGCATCGTGTTCAAGGAATCAAT
Source organism: Acinetobacter sp. GWC1_38_13 (assembly GCF_001767535.1). Lineage (NCBI taxonomy): Bacteria > Pseudomonadati > Pseudomonadota > Gammaproteobacteria > Moraxellales > Moraxellaceae > Acinetobacter > Acinetobacter sp. GWC1_38_13. The sequence continues at coordinate 28,213 of NZ_MELG01000092.1, forward strand.
GAAACGGTGATTGCATTATTCGCCACTTTAGGTGCTTTTTTACCTGCACCAATCCTCACCAGTCTGGGATGGAATAATGCAAATTTATTGGCGCTTTCACTCACCTTTGTTGTGCTTTTAGTCTTGATTGGTTTGAGTCGTCGACAGCATGCACAAGTATCATCAATGTAGCCTAAATTTGGATAAACACGCTAAAATAGCTACTTAACTCATAGCTGTAGAATTTTTTATGATGACTGATCTCCAAAATGATGAATATGACCGCCGTTTCGCTGGTGTGGCTAAAATTTATGGAGAAAGTTCATTTAGTCATTATGAAACCAGTCATATCATGGTGATTGGTATAGGTGGTGTAGGCAGCTGGGCAGTGGAAGCTCTCGCCCGTTCAGGAATTGGTGAGCTAACTTTAGTGGATATGGATGTCGTTGCTGCATCAAATATCAATCGTCAATTGCCTGCGATGACTTCTACTTTAGGACAAGAAAAAATTGAAGTCATGGCAGAGCGTTGCAGACAGATCAATCCACGTATTAAAGTGAATGTAATTGATGACTATTTGACACCTGAGAATGTCAAAGAAGTTCTAGATCCCGTTCCTGATATTATTTTAGATTGTATTGATGATGTCAAAGCCAAGCTGGCGTTAATGCTACATTGTCGTTTTAACAAGATTCCGTTAATCGTGTCTGGTGGAGCTGGTGGTAAGCTTGATCCACTTAAAATACGCGTTGCAGACTTATCGAAAACAGAACAAGATCCAATGCTTGCTAAGTTACGTGCTCAACTTCGTTCAAAAGGTATTTGCAAAAAGCCAAAAGAAAAATTTGGAATAACTTGCGTCTATTCTATTGACAATCCGTTTTCAAGTGCTGATGTCTGTCCTACGTCACTCGGGCAGAGCCCTCATCTTGCGCCTGGACAAAGCGGTGCTTTGTTTAATCCAGGCTCAGGATTGCGCTGTGGCGGTTATGGTTCGGCGGTTGTAGTAACATCGAGTTTTGCAATGGTTGCTGTGGCTGAAGTACTGAAAAAACTCGATAAGATGAGGGCTTAGGAAAGCCCTAAAATTTAAACTTGCGGGTATTGCGGTGCTAAACGGTAATAGCTATAAGTCACGTTAGGGTCTTTATAAACATCATAACTGGTTTGCTTGAAGTCTGAGACCCATTGTGAACCTGTAAAGCCTGCAATATGTCCATAACGATGTTTTTTAGTGCGATGGATAATATAGATATCGCCAGGTTGCGGGTTGTTAAACTCTGGTTTGATTTTTTGATAGCCAATTTGTTGAAGAGTACGTCCCCAATCCGATGCTGCTACAGGATGCTGAACAATTTTAGCTCCTGCGGATTGCAATGCAATTCTAACGAATTTAGCACATTGAGATGAACTTCGATAAGATGCTCGTTTGGTGAGCTTTTGAGAAAATTTGTCGACATCAATTGTGTGTATTAATGCTGGTTTTGGCATTTCTCGATAAGGGATGACCAACTGTTGTGCAGGTGGGTGCATCATGCTGTGGTCAACTGAGGGAACATCATAAATCATTGTAAATCTCTACCGCATTTTCAAAACAACTGAACGTGTGCCAGAATCTGTACGCGGCACATAGTAAGCGATAAATCTCAAAAAGACTAAAATGTAATGTAATAATATAACAATTTAAGCTGTTGATAATGAACTTACGAAAAAAACTTAATGAAGATTTTCTTAATTTTAAGTAGTTTATAAAAGCGAAAATTTAAATTTTAATATTTGTAAAATGATGTTTCTTAATGTGATGAGGTTGGCGTTTTTTGAGCATCAATCAAACTTGATGCTCTCGAAGATAATCTTCAGTCCTTTGCATTGCTGCTTGAATATTTTGAATCGCATTTTCGATATCAGCTATGGTCTTTGCATTACCACCACTGAGAGATTGGCGCCACTTACGCGCACCAGGAAGATTTTGAAATAATCCTAGAATATGGCGAGTGATAATAGAAAGGGGAGCACCTTCAGCAACACGTTGATGAATATAAGGCATCATTTGTTGCATGATGTCAAAACGATCGGGTGCATCCAAATTCCAAAGTTGTCCCAACTCAGCTAGTAAATAAGGGTTGTGATATGCCTCGCGACCAATCATTACACCATCGACATGTTGTAAGTGTTGTTTGGTTTCTTCAAAAGTTTTGATGCCACCATTGATTTCAATAGTGAGGTGCGGGCGTTCTAGCTTGAGACGATACACGTCCTCGTAACGCAGAGGTGGAACTTCACGATTTTCTTTGGGTGACAAACCTTGCAAGATCGCAATGCGTGCATGCACGATAAAATGCGTACATCCTGTAGCTGCTAAAGTATCGACGAAGTGCAGCATTTCTTCATAAGACTGCATATCATCAATTCCAATACGATGTTTTACCGTTACAGGAATTGAGACGGCTTTTTGCATACTGTGAATGCATTCTGCAACTAGATTTGGTTCTGCCATTAGACAGGCACCAATTTTATTATTTTGAACACGATCACTCGGACAGCCGACATTTAGATTGACTTCGTTATATCCCCAATCTTCAGCCATTTTAGTGCAAGTTGCTAGCTCCTGTGGATTTGAACCACCCAGCTGTAACACGATTGGGTGTTCTTGCTGATTAAAATCCAAATGACGATTTGCACCGCCATAAATAATTGCACCTGTAGTCACCATCTCAGTGTAAAGCACTACATTTGGATTAAATAAACGAGCAAAGAAACGATAATCTTTTGTTGTCCAATCCATCATCGGGGCAACACTGATTCGCGGAGATTGAGTGTTTTCAATGTTTTTGTTAATAGTCATTAAAAATCATACCTTTAAACTATATTTCGCAACCTGCGCGAATCTGTTTTAACCAGTGTTTAGGTGGGTTAATCGGTTTGCATTTACACCAAATTTTACACCATAATGGAAAAAACATGTTGTGGTGTAAATTATGGGATCAATTACAGCAAGGAAAGGTGCAGATGGTAAAGTTAACTATCGTGCTGCGATTCGAATCACTCGAAAGGGCTTTCCTGCTTTTTCTGAAAGTAAAACATTTCACTCAAAGAAATTAGCTGAAAACTGGATTAAGAAACGAGAAGTCGAAATTCAAGAAAATCCTGATATTTTGCTTGGCAAAGAAAAGTTGATTGATCTGACCTTATCAGATGCCATAGATAAATATTTGGATGAAGTCGGGAGCGAGTACGGAAGGACGAAACGCTATTCTCTGCTCTTAATTAAGAAACTACCAATTGCGCGCAATATTATCACAAAAATAAAATCAGTACATTTGGTCGAGCATGTGGCTTTAAGGAAGGGTGGAATTCCGTACCTCGATCTTGAACCTATTGCAACTAGTACACTGCAACATGAGCTTTTACATATCAGAGGTGTTCTTTCTCATGCTGCTGTTATGTGGGAAATGGATATTGATTTAAATAGCTTTGATAAGGCTACTGCTCAGTTAAGAAAAACACGTCAAATATCCTCCAGTCAAAAAAGAGACCGACTGCCTTCGAGAGATGAATTGATTGCATTGACGAAGTATTTTGCAGAACGATGGAAGCTAAATCGTTATGGCTCTAAATACCCAATGCATTTGATTATGTGGTTTGCAATTTTCTCATGCAGACGTGAAGCTGAATTAACACGATTGTATCTTCGAGATTATGACCCACATCATTCAACGTGGAAAGTGCATGATTTAAAGAATCCTAATGGTTCTAAAGGTAATCATAAGTCATTTGATGTACTTGATCCTTGTAAGGTGCTGATCAAAAGACTGAAACATTCAGAAGTTCGAGAACGGATGCTAAAGCTTGGACATAATGAAAATTTGTTATTGCCTTTGAATCCCAAAAGTTTGGGTAAAGAATTTAGAGAAGCTTGTAAAATTTTGGGGATTGAAGATTTACGATTTCATGACTTGAGACATGAAGGCTGTACTCGATTAGCTGAACAGAGTTTTACTATTCCTGAAATTCAGAAAGTAAGTTTGCACGATTCTTGGGGGAGTTTACAGCGTTATGTATCAGTGAAAGCGAGAAGAAATATATTACAGTTGGAGGAGGTGCTACGCCTCATCGATGAAACGTAGCAAAATCTTTGGATGCCTCTGAATATTGCTTATCCAAGACAGCAGCAAGATCCTTAATGTGTACCAAAAATGGAGCACGTTTACTTTTATCTATTTTGAATACTGAGAAAGGGAATTGTTGATTATTCGCTTTTCTCAGTGCTTCGGCTTTGCTGAGGTGGGGATAATAGTCAGAAACTACTGTCATTAGTTCAACGGTCATAGAACGATACTTTATAAAAAGTAGTTCGGTAGTATTAATTTGAAAGCAACTCATGAAGTGGGTATTCCATACATAAAACTTTTTTAATTTGAATGGGTCACCTTTGAAGTAAGGCTGACCATCCCTATGTCTTAATCTTATTTTTTTGATGTAGGTCTTTATGTAATACTAATAATTAGAAATAATATTTTACTAGAGTTGTGGTATAACATATTGAAAACTATTATTTAGATTCATAAATGAGAAATTGCACACTTCTTGATTTTGAGCAATTGCAGGATGAAATTCTGAATTGCTTTTTGGATCATGCTGGACGTTTTTTAAGAGAACATAAAATAATAAGCGATCCTGACCCAAAGACTGAGTTTGAAGCGTCAGAACGCGAATTTTTGGTTGAACTGATGGTAGAGCATAGCCAAATGCAGTTCTTTGGTGAAACGTATTCGGTACAAGACTTGCTGAATTTGCTTGGTCAAATTAATACGGTAATAGAGGGGATTCGTGATTATAGACAGCAGCAGATTAATGAGAAATATTCTGAAATATTAAATAAATATATTGAGTTGGTTGTTGATGAAGGCGGGAGAGTCTACACCTATAACCCGAGTTTGAAGCGTAGAATCAATGGAATTTTGAATATAAGAAAACGATATGCGCCGCTGTTGCATAAAAAGCTTGAAATATTCTATTCAGAATTAACTGGTTATGCTCAAAAAAATGGCAGATTTAAAAATGCTTCGCAGGCAGTACAACTGATTTTACCCACGCTGCAAATCAAGTTTAGAGAGTTTGATTTGCAATGGGTTCAAAGCAGATTAGAGACAAATAAACAGAAAATTTTAGATTTAACAGAAGCCAGAAAAAATAACGAAAATAAAGACACCTGTGAAGATGATGATTTTGGTGTGTCATTTAAAATTCAGGATAGAACCTATCTAAACCAGATCAGGGAATTACAGAATGAAAATAAAAAATGGGAACAGTTTCTACAGCATCCAGAGCGGTATTTTCCACAGCAAAAGCAACTCCCATTTAATACAGCATATTGCGATGAAGTGCTGGTCAATCACTTAAGGCGTCGTCCTGATTTATTGAAAGAGATTATCCAAGTTCAATTATGAATATCATTGAGGTGATGAGGGGGGCTCGTTCTTAGGCAGCAAGTGGATGAGGTGTGCTATTGCTGCTTGCTCCTAGAAATGAGTAACTGTTAGCTCAGGCTCAGGTTTGAGCTGGTACAACTTCATCGTCATTTTGTACGGTATTGCCATATTGATGATGCTGATCAAACCCTAAAGCATAATTGGTATTTGGTTGATTTTTGATTGTTAAAAATTGCTTTTGTTTTGCGCATTCGTTTCTCAATTGAGTTTCAATTTCGCCAAGTGCTTCGGGTGCAAGAGTTTGGTTAATGCTTTGTTGATCTGCTTCGTTAATCTCGCCTAAAAAAGCTTTAATTTTCTCTAATTCAATGGTTTGATTTGTAGCCAATTGAATTAGGTATTCCTCAAACTCTTTTGCAGATTTGCTCATGTTTTCGTGGATGATATTTTTTTGGTGCACGAGCTCTTTTTTGAGTTCTGTAATTTTTTCATCCTTTAATTTCAATTCTTGCTTTAAATTAGAATCATGATTTAAATTTTGCTCTTTTTTGAGTCTTGATATTATTTTATCTTTTTCACTTAATTTAAAATTATGTGCATCAATTAAAAATTCTAAGCAGTTATCTAGACTTTTAAACTTACAATTTTTTTTAATTGTCTCAAGTTGTTTTAATATATTTTTGTCCATTGTGATTTGTTTGGTGATACGGTTGGCTTTATTTTTCTCAGAGTGGTATTTAAATAAAAGGAATTTCTTTTTTAAAATTGCAAAATGTTCATCATTAGTTTTAATAATAAAATTTGTTGTCTCACATATGAGAGGGTTTGTAAATATTTCGTTTATGTGGGATGGCCTAGCCAGATTTTCTAGAGAATCTGATATTAAATTCTCATTTGATCTAGGTTGGGGGTGATTTGTAGATGTGTAAACAATCTTTTGGCCAGGTTTATCAAGCCTAGTTAATAGACTTTCCTTCATGTAGCTCTCTTGATCCAAGAAATTTTTTTTTAAGTCCGTATCAGTCGATAACCATTTATCTAAGGTTAAATTTGGTCGTACCATTTTAAAATTCATAAATATTTAATTAACATTTATATATCAGTAATTAAATATTAAGTAAATATTAAGTAAATATTAATTATGTAGTAACTGTTGAAAAATTAAATTTTAATTATCATTTCGTACCTATCAGTATTACTGTAAAATACTTATACACAAATAAGAACTTGATGAGTGGGATTTTTTAGCATGAGTATCCACGATTCTGAACAGCGCTTTTTGGCGCTATTTATGGCTTTCTATCAAAGGGTGGAGGGGCAAATTTCAGCCTATGCTTTTTGGGCATTAATCACGTTTATCAGAAATTTTGGAGTCGGAAGTACATCATTGCCACTCGGTGAATTATCAAAAGTGATCGGCATACAGGTTAAAAAATTACGGGGTGTATTGAATGAGTTGGAACAACAGGGAATATTAAAAATAGATTTTCCTGAAACTGGAAAAAGGTCTAGAGTTCGTCATTTACAACTTAATCTTACTTATATAAGGCTTGATTCAGCCACGTCTATTGAATGGTTAGAAAATAGTAATAAGCGTATGGTTAGGCAGATCCCTTTATTAAAATTAATTCAGACTTTATTTATAAAGAGTGATGGCATAAGTATTAGCAATTCACCTAAAAAAATAGAGATCGACTGCTATCTTGATTATCGAAGTTATCTTGTTTTATTACGGTTGCTTTACGGTGCAGACTCATTTGGGATTGTTATAGGGTGTGGAATTGGTGAAATTGAGCGAGCCACGGGTTTAAGCAAACAATCTATTTATCGCGCTATACAGCAGCTTAAAAAAAACGGATTTATCCGCTGCCAAGCGGATGGCGCAATTCGAAATAGTTTTATTCAAACAGAGTCTCCAATATACGCTTTAAACCTTTCGCATAGGTTTTTGGGGGATGCTGCGATCTACGGCAAATTTTATATTTTGAAGTACCCCCAGCCGCATGTTTTTGAAGTTCAGAAAGTGGCCTCTATTTTTACTATGCTGAATCCAAAGAGCGACTTGTTGTCAAACACTAAAAGTGAAGATTCAGATGTTGGCTTGAAGGTGTTGAATTGCAAAAACTATTATTTGTTACATGATCCTTTGTGCTGGATGAAACCGTTTATTCTTCGGTCTCGTGATGCTGTAGGTTATGCAAATTATGTTGTGTTACAACAGCAGGAAATAATGAAGTTATATGATCATTATGTCGAGCTAAAGCGGTTACATCCAGAGAACCCATTATCAGCGACGTTTTATTTAAAGCCGCATGAAAATATTTTGAAGGATGAGGCGGTTTTGGGTCATTTAGCATCTATCCAGCATACTAAACTCAGCGGGATGAACAACCGCTTAGGTCTTTTTCAAAGCATGCTTGAGCAGTGGTGCTGCCAGATATACAGTTGGAATAAATCGCTTTTTAAATTGCTGAAAGAAGCTAACCCAGTAGTAATCGATAATGAAAGCTTTGAGCGTTTAGGGTGCACAGACTTTCTCTATCCGTATTCATTGCAAGCGACTCAAATCAAAACAATCAAAGAGGATATGACGCTAAAAAATGAGTCTGATAAAATTGAATCAATGATCACCTTCAAGTTAAATGCTGAGCAGTCCAGAATTCATCAGTTTTTAATGGCCCTTATGGATCTAATTGCATATAACCAAATTTATTTTTTTCAGCAATGTATGCGGAAACATTCTGATATTGACCAAAAGCTCAGTGCAACTAAAAGTAGTTTGGGAAGGGTGTTGGTAAATGCAACTGAAATAGTGACGCCTTTTAGGATTTTACCTCGGTCATTTATACAGAATACATACAGCTGTTGCTTTGTCCCTGATCAGCATGCGGAAGCTAACAGGTATTTCTTAAGTGAATTGGCGTTTCAAGAACCCTTTCAGGATGGAACTCGCTTTGATTTTCCTACACAGCAAATAACAGAAACCTCACCAACACTGGCAGAACTTAAAAATTACGGACTGCTGTATCAACACTGTTTGTCATTATTCGAATAGTTTCTTTGCGCTAAGTTTTTTTTGGAAAAACCATTTTTCTGACCTAACTATCGTAACGTTAAACATATAAAAAGCCGAGCTTATCCGAAGGTTTGGAAATCGTGCTGATCGGCTGGGCTATCATTATTGCTTTTGCGCTAAGACGGTTTTATATATTATTAATATATAGAGATTAATACTAATAATAGATTCATGACTATACATCATAGAACTATAAATATTAAATATACCAATACAATTACTCATACAGATAACAAGAACCACGAGACATGTCATACAGATCTGAATAGATACCCCATATGGATGACGTTATTGATCAATGGTCTATGCAGAATGAGATCACTATTCGATATATGGATGACTTGTCCTTACTTGAGATAAGGACTCCATTTAAAAAAATAAGTCGATTGCTTAACTATGACGTGAATCATAGTTAAGGAAGTTCAACGTGTTCCCATTAGATCTAGATCATCAAGCAGGGGTGATGTATACCATTCATCGCTTTGTAGATATATGTCTTAATTTTGATATTTCAGACGAAGCATTCATTTTCAACTTAGAACGCTTGTATTGCGCATTTGAAGCCTTTAAACAAGAAGGGATTGAATACGCAGCATCGATTAGGGCATTTATTGCAGTCACTGAGTACGTCAATACTCAACGTGGCATGCTTAGCTTTGGTGAATATCTATCAGGGTTGTCTATAGGCGAAATTAAGGCATTAAGACGAATCCTGCATGCATATCGAGGGCTGATAAGTGATGAGATCAAAAGCTTTGCGAGACGGAAAGAATTGAATCGAGATGCATTACTTGATGAATTTGAAGGCGCAATTAAGGGGTATTATTCGGTTCTGGTGATCAGAGTGGATTTGAGCTATAACAAGGACAGCATGAGTGAAATTACAGTAAATGACTTCTATCAGCATATCGGAAAACTACGTGATTTGATCACTGATAAGAATGGATATTTTGATGCACTTTTGACCTATGCGATCGCACTGGAGCAGGGTATAACCAAAGGCTTTCATGCTCACTTGGCATTAGTGATTAATCGGTCTGAGCACCAGAGCGATTATAAAATTGCTGAAGGGGTAATTGAGAAGTGGAATGAGATTACTTTAAGCAAAGGTGTTGGATGGAACATCAACACGACAGCGAATAAAGACAACTACGAGAAGCAAGGTCGTTTAGGCATTGGAGAGATTCGTCGAACAATACCCGAACAAGGCGATAATGCTTTGGGTGCAGTTGCGTATCTCAGTGACCCTGATAAATACGAGCAGACGTTATTGGTTAAACCACGAGGGCGTAAAACGTTTTATAAGGGGGATTATCGGCATCATGGTCGCCCAATACCTGATACAGAAGAAAATAGAAGAATCAAAGAATGGGATGCGCAGACCGCTTTAGCAAAGCTGGAAGAGGAGATTTGGTTTAAAAAATTATGAAGATGCCAGTTCTATGAAGTTAATTAATTCGTAGGACAACACATGAGCCATTCAGAGTTAGAGTTTGTTACAGCACCCCGATTAGAACAAGACGTTTTAGAGCATTACCAAACGATTCGCTTTGCTCCAATTCCAGAAGGTACTGATTACGATGCTCATCAAAAAAATATAGATCAGGAGTTCAAGCGGAAACTGTCTGGTTATTTTTCAGCATGGCGCAGAATTATGGCCGTTGGCATTCATGAGCATTTATCTTTTTCCTTTTGGGCAGACAAGTTCTTTCAGGCTTACTGCAGTGTATTACAGGAAGAGCAGATTCGGTTCTTTGAGGTCACGGCGCAAAGAAGCGCTGGTTTTTATATCAATAAGATCGTAAAGCGGTTGAGAATACTGTTTGAAAGCACCAGCTTGACTGAAGAAATGCACAAGCAGAATGAGCGTTATGAAAAGCAAATTGAAAAGCTGAGAGAATCTTATTGCAATACCAGTCAAATCTATCCAGATGCTGCGGATTTAAAACTGGAACTAAGTCTAAATGAGGGTGGAAATGAAATTATCGATTTGCGACAGTTAGAGCGATTTTTATCAAATTTCCAAAAAAGTCTAGCAGCTGAGTATTGGTATAGAACACAAGCCATTTACCGCTTTTATCAAATTGTACGGGATGATGTTCAGCAGCGGTATGTGATCCACTTTTATCTGAGCTTTAACCGATCACTCTATGCTGATCCATTATTTTATTGCAGTGTCATAGAGCGTTGCTGGGCCCAGGTCACGAATTATATGGGTACCTGCAGTTGCCTTAGTCTGACAGATCAAAATAGTGTGGTTGATGCTGAACAGATGTTTCGGATTGATCGAATTATTCAAGAAGACGTCCAATGTCCGCTGAGTGCATTAAATAGCATGCCAGAGAATCAAACGGGTCAGTTTGGGCTTCCGAATAGAATCTGCATTTACCCTAAAGGATTTAAATGGTTTGATGGAGCACCTGTACGGCGCTGAAAATTTATATGAGTGTCCTGCACTTGCTTGACGCTCTAGATTGCGCAGATTATCCTTCTCATCAATTCTGTTTGCAAACGTCGAGCACCCAGATTTCTAGCCGAGCGCATTTCCAATATTAAGGCCTCTAGCTCAGTATTGATTTTAGTATTTGGAGATTTTAATGGGCGTTTACTCTGACTACTTAATCCATCAATACCTTGATCAGAATATCGTTTCCACCACTTGCGTAATGTTGGTCTAGAAATGCCACATCTCCGACAGACTAGGCCAGCATCATTGGTCTCTTCAAATAATTTAACCCATACGAGTCTTTGTTGAATTTCTCTGTTCATAGACACCAATTATATTGAAATGATGTCTATGAATCACACATTTAATGACTAGATTTCATTGGAGATTTTGGATGAGTTCAATTGCCACCACCTCTAAGATAAGTAAGCTTACTTTGTACTAACTCAAACTAGGTACAGCTTAAATCCTTTTAATACAGTTCCAGAAAATAACTAAATAAAGCTTCATTACCCATAAGCTATCCATTGATAAAGAGATAGCTTGTAAATTTGAGATATATTTTCATATAGGATTTACTTTCTAGAAGCTATTCAGTATTCTTTTCACGTTTCATTTTGATCTGACTTGCTATGTTGGCTAATAAGTTTTTTAAGCTTATTCTCGTATCAGTCCTGTTTTTGTTTGCTATAACAACGACGGGGATTTATACGTGGGCGCCTGTAATAGCAAAAAATCTAGGTCATCATCATGAACTGAGTATTTCTGTAGAAACAGACAGTTCCAGCCAATGGTCTCTTATTCATCATGCTGAAGAGCAAGTCTTAGAAGATACTAAAAATCACAACTGGACCAGTTATGATGAAGCACCTTTTCATCATTCTACTAAGCCTATTCAAGCTGATGATCAAATTACAATTGATCCAGTTTTTCTCTTAAGTTTTTCCCTCCCGCTCATTCTGCTTTTCCTGAGTCTTTTTGAACGACCCGTTCGATCCTATGCACTTAGGAAAAGGATAGAATATCTTTGTAATTCCTATATATTTACAAAAGGTTTAATTGTTCTAAGAAATTGATTTTTCTGTACAAAAAATAATTTCCATTTTTTTGTATAGGTAAAGTCATGTCTAAAAAATATCAGATATTTCTTGCCTGTGGTTTAGTAGCAGCAACGACTCGATTATTTGCAGCATCTGATTACGTTCAGCTACAACAACAGGTAATTTCAAACGATTCAATTTTGAAGAGTTTGCAACAGTCTCAACACGCATATGCCATAAATCAGAAATATGCCGGTAGACTTAATAATCCTACGTTTAATCTTGAATTAGACAATTTAGGTAATTCAGACCTTAAAGATCTTGATGGGCCAACGACTATGATTGGTTTGTCCCAGGATATTCCTCTCAATAATAAACGCGCTTTGCGTAGGCAGTTGGCAGGGTTTCAAGGGAATAATAACCAATTTGAGGCATTGAAGCGTCAGGCTGAATTAAAAGCCGATTTCCGTGTTTGTATGTCAAATTGGTATGCGGCTTCAAAACGGGTAGAAATTTATTCTACCGAAAGCAAGATGAACGCGAGACAAGCCCATGTTCTGAATGAAAAATTGAAGTTTGGCAGAGTAATTCCATCTGATGTTCAATTGAGTTCAGCTTTATCGTCTGAATCAAAACTACGTTATCAGAACGAAGTGAAGAAAGTTCAATTTCAAAAAAATCTGTGTTCCAAATTCATATCTGTATTACCTGATCAAGCAATAGAAGTTCCTTTAAGCATTAACTTTGCCGATAAAGTGAGCTTATCTGAACAAGAAGCCTTGCTTAAAACTCAACTGGCTAAAACCCAGTATGAATTAGCTAAAAAAGAAGCCGTGCCAGATATTACGCTGGGTTTAGGGGTAAGGAACTATCAGGAGACCAATGATCAAGTTTTCTTAGTTTCTACATCTATTCCCCTATCTGTTTTTAATCGAAATAAGGGGAGCATTGCACTTGCACAAGCGGAGCAAGTACATGCAGAAACTCGTTCTATTCTCGTAAACCGTAACTCCAAAATTGAATTAGAAAATAAGTCTATTGAAGTATCGAACCTGATTGATTCGATCAAAAATTATGATCAGTCCATACTTCCTGCCACCAAAGAAAGTTTGAGAATTGCTGAAATGGGGTATCAGGCAGGAAAAATTTCTTTACTTGAATTCAATACTATTAAGCAAATTTGGTTGGATAAACATCTCGCTCGATTCGATTTGTGGTTGGCTTTGCAAAATCAAATTGCAGAGGTTGAACGAAATTATGTGACCAATTTAGATCAAGAATAAGGCCTGAAAATATGAATAAACCAACCAATACTTTAATTACTACAGGTGTTATCGCTTTATTAGTCGTTTTATGTGCAATCGCTTGGTACAAAACGGGTAATAAAGCCGAAACTTCAAGTCATAATGAGGTGACTGAAGAAAAAGTTGCTGTAGCAGGAGATGAAAAAGGCCCGCATGGGGGCCGTTTATATCGCGATGGTGATTTTGCTGCTGAAGTCAAAATCTTCGAGGAAGGGGTAGAGCCTCATTTACGGGTGTATGGCTACTTTAAAGATAAGCCATTAAAACCAGAAGAGATTAGTGCCAATATTTTTATCCAGCGTCTTGATGCAGAACAAACCATATCATTTAAGCCTGAAAGCGATTATCTGATTGGGAATGAAATTGTCTATGAGCCACATTCATTCTTGATGGTGATCAATGTTGATTATCAAGGTAAAAAACATACTTGGAAATGGGATACCAAAGAGGGACGAGTCACTATGCTTGATAGCAGTATCAAGAGCAGTGGTTTGGAACTTTTAAAAGTTGAACCCATGATGTTTGAAAATGCACTCGAACTCAAAGGTGAACTGAAATTTCCTGATAATTTTGAAAGTTTTATTACCCCTAAAGCGAGCGGAACATTAATAAAAACGTACCGTTCAATTGGCGATCAAGTGAATCAGGGGGATCTTTTGGCGACTGTACAAAGTCCGGATTTAATTCGTCTTAATGCGGAACGTACTCTTGCATTGGATACCTTACAATTTGCCCGTAAAAAGATGGAGCAGGAACGAGCTTTATTCCAAAAGCGTGTTTCACCTGAAATTGATTACATCAATGCCAAACGTGAATTTGAAGATGCACAGACTCGGGCCAATGAGCTTAATAGTTTAATCAGCTCTTATGGAGGTGCGGGTAATGGAACAATTGAAGTCAGAGCCGCGATGTCAGGCACGATTCTACAGGTGCTTGGAGCAGTGGGTTCTAATGTAACGCCATCATCTCCATTGTTCAAAATAGCTAATACATCTCAGTTGCTTGCTGTGGTTAATGTACCAGCAAATAAATTAGATGCTATAAATCCAAACAATAAAGTAACTGTTAAGCCTCAAACTCAAACAGGCACAGAAGAAGCGTTGGGACGTATCAAATATATCAGTGACGTGATTGATCCAAAAACACGAACTGCGCAAGTCTTTATTGAAATTCCAAACCAGTTCAGATGGCGTTCAGGGCAGTTAATCACTGCAGAAATCTTTGAAAACCAGAGTATGAAACCGATGGTTGTCCGTGAAGATGCTTTACAGAACTTCCGTGATTGGGATGTGGTGTTTATTCGTGTCGGGAATGACTTTGAAGCACGTCCTCTAGAGTTAGGCGATAAATTTAATGGTTTTGTTGAAGTTAAATCTGGTCTAAAAGCAGGGCAGATTTATGCAGCAGGTAATTCTTATTTATTAAAAGCAGAGCTGGGTAAATCTGGCGCTACTCATGATCATTAAGGAGTAGCGTTTATGTTTGACCAAATTGTAAAGCTCTCGATAAAGAATCGTTGGCTGGTACTGATCATTTTCCTATTCATAGGGGCATTTGGCGTTTACAACTATTTTAAACTGCCCATTGATGCTGTACCCGATATTACCAACGTACAAGTTCAAATTAACAGTGAGGCCCAGGGCTTATCTCCAACCGAGATGGAATCCCAGGTCACCTACCCCATTGAAACGGCTTTGGCTGGTATTCCTAATCTGGACTATACCCGATCAGTATCCAGATACGGCTTATCTCAAGTGACTGCGATTTTTAAGGAAGGCACGGACATTTACTTTGCCCGTCAGCTAGTGAATGAAAAGTTGCAAGGGGTTACACCAAGTCTTCCAGGAGGTATATCGACTTCTATGGGTCCTGTTTCTACAGGACTTGGCGAAATCTTCATGTACACGGTGGAAAATGCAAAAAACAACCCGACTCCACTTTCACCGACTGAATTGCGAACACTTCAGGATTGGGTGATCAAGCCTCAGCTTCGAAATGTCGAAGGTGTGAATGAAATCAATACGATTGGTGGCTATTTAAAACAATTTGTTGTACAGCCCGACTATGCGTATTTACGAAGTATTGGTCTAGATCAAAAGACTATTTTGGATGCTATTTCTAAAAATAGCATGAATAAAGGTTCAGGCTATATTGAGAAGAATGGTGAGCAGTACTTGATACGTTCTGATTCTCAAATCAGTTCGATTGAACAAATTCAGAATATTCCGATCACCACAAGCAATGGTTATATTTTGCGTTTAAAAGATGTAGCTAAGATTTCTATTGGACATGAACTCCGTACAGGTGCTGCAACAAAAGATGGCCAGGAAATCGTGCTGGGTACAGCTTTTATGCTGATTGGAGAAAACTCTCGTAATGTCGCTGATGCAGTAGATCAAAAATTACAGCAAGTCCAAAAGTCTTTACCTGAAGGTGTTGAAGCCAAAGCAGTATATAACCGTACGACATTAGTTGATGCCACGATTGAAACCGTGAAGAAGAATTTGCTCGAAGGTGCAATTCTGGTCATTGTCGTGTTGTTCATTTTTCTGGGTCATTTCCGTGCTGCACTGATTACCGCAATGGTGATACCACTGTCTATGCTGATGACCATAACAGGTATGGTGAATCAGAAAATTAGTGCAAATTTAATGAGCTTAGGGGCTTTGGACTTCGGGATCATTGTAGATGGTGCCGTTGTAATTGTTGAAGCCTCACTTGCAAAATTAGCGATGAAGCAGAAAGAATTAGGACGAATACTCACCCGTCAAGAACGATTCACGACGGTTTTTGAAGCGACTAAGGAATCACGAAAAGCCATTCTCTATGGTCAGTTGATCATCATCTTGGTGTATCTGCCTGTCATGACGCTTACTGGTGTTGAAGGCAAGATGTTTACACCGATGGCAGCTACAGTTGTTATGGCTCTCGTGGCTGCAATGGTTCTTTCGATTACTTTTGTTCCTGCAATGGTGGCTTTGGTCACGACAGGCGAAATTAAGGAAGAGGAATCGAAGATTGTTCATTTCATTAAGAAAGTTTATAGCCCAATTTTAGATTGGTCTTTGAGTCATCGTTATAAGCTGATCGCGTTCGTAGCAATTTTCTTTGTATTCAGTGCGAGTCTTTCAACTCGTTTAGGTTCCGAATTTATTCCCTCATTAGATGAAGGTGATGTGGCATTACATGCACTTCGAATTCCTGGAACTTCTTTAACTCAAGCTGTTGAAATGCAGTATGCGCTTGAAAAAGAAATCGTCAAAATTCCTGAAGTGAAAACCATGTTTGCCAAAGTGGGGACAGCTGAAATTGCGACTGACCCAGTTCCACCAAACGTCGCTGATAATTTTGTGATATTGAAACCACGTAGCGAATGGCCGAATCCTGACAAGGAAAAATCAGCTGTCGTTGCCGATATTGAACGTGTGGCAAAAGGCGTTTATGGCAACAACTATGAGTTCACTCAGCCGATTCAAATGCGTTTTAACGAACTGATTTCAGGTGTCCGTACAGATGTTGCAGTGAAGATTTATGGTGATGATTTAGATCAGTTGCTTGAATCTGCAAATGCTGCAGCGAAAATTTTAGAAGGTGTGAATGGAACAGCCGACTTAAAAGTTGAACAGATGAGTGGGCTTCCAATGGTCTCTGTTGAACTCAAGAAAGACATGATTGCGAACTATGGGCTAGATGCAGAAGATGTGCAAAAGCACGTTTCTAATCTAATCACCGGTGAAACAGCAGGTAAAGTATTTGAGGGTGATCGTAAGTTCGATATTGTTGTGCGGATGGATCAAAACTCAGTAACTGACCTGGAAAAACTGTATCAAATTCCTGTCAGTTTGCCTGATGGTTCAAGTGTATTGTTGTCCGAATTGATTGAATTGAAGAATATTCAAGGACCCAACCAAATTTCTCGTGAAAATGGTAAACGTCGTATTGTGATCACGGCAAACGTGCGTGGTACTGATATCGGTAGTTACATTGCTGATGCACAATCAAAATTAAACTCTGATTTCCAAATGCCAGAAGGTTACTGGCTCACTTGGGGCGGTACTTTTGAACAAATGGAGTCCGCCTCTAATCGACTTATGATTGTTGTACCCATCGCTTTGATTTTGATATTTGCAATGATTTATATGGCCTTAGGCAATATCAGAAATAGTGTGCTGGTCTTTACTGGTGTGCCTTTTGCATTAACGGGTGGCGTCATTGCTTTAGCCCTCCGTGATATTCCTTTCTCTATCTCGGCTGCTGTTGGTTTTATTGCTTTATCGGGTGTTGCAGTACTCAATGGTTTGGTACTCGTATCGGCCATTCAGAGATTGCGTGATCAGGGTGAAGGGCTGATTGATGCAGTAAAACATGGTGCATTAGAACGTTTGCGGCCAGTGCTGATTACTGCACTGGTTGCCTCTTTGGGCTTTATCCCTATGGCTTTAAACGTGGGGATTGGTTCAGAAGTACAGCGTCCAATTGCAACCGTTGTTATAGGGGGAATTATTTCCTCAACGCTACTTACCTTGATTATTCTGCCCACCCTGTATGTTTGGTTTAACCAAGCTCTTCAGAAAAAATCTGACGATTTCGCTGAGCAGAAAGGGTAGAGAAGTTCAATATGATGGCAATAGTGCAAGATTCAAAAATGAGATATGTGATGATGTGGCTGGTTTGCATCATCAGTCTTGCACTATGTCTGCATTTTAACGAGCATGCGACTGAAAACCGCTTTCAAGAGCATGCCTATGTAGATGTGATTCATACTCATCATCATGAGGTAAATCAGCAACATTCACATCATCATCAAGATACCTATTACGAACATTTTTCTAATGTTGCATCTCTCAAAGAAATAGCACTCATCTTGCTTCTGTTAGGTGCGCAAATATTTGACCGTACGAAGAAATACGCTCTATTGCTTGCAAGTCGTATTTTTAAACCTCCAAAAAAAATCATGAGTTTTTTGAACCATTTTTTAATTTTTGGAGTTTGATTTAGATGCAAATTATTGATTCACATTATGTGAAGCTCAAAACCTATTTAAAGCTGTTGATTGCTTTAGGTATGGTCTTGATAAGTCCTGCACTTTTTGCTCATGGAGTTGCAGAGGGTGACAAAGGCTATATACAGGAAATCTACGGTGTTCATGTGATCCCCTTTATTTATCTGGGCGCCAAACACATGGTTACAGGTTATGACCATTTATTATTTCTGGTCGGTATTATTTTCTTCTTATACCGTATGAAAGATATTGGTTTGTATGTCAGCCTGTTCGCCATCGGTCATTCAGTTACCATGCTGATAGGGGTGTATTACAACATTTCGATGAATGCATACATTATTGATGCAATCATTGGTTTTTCTATTGTTTATAAAGCTTTAGATAATTTAGGTGCTTATCAGCGCTGGTTT
>NZ_MELG01000092.1:46910-49767 GCF_001767535.1 Acinetobacter sp. GWC1_38_13
CCCAATACAAAAATTGCCACGCTGATTTTTGGTTTGATTCACGGCTTTGGTTTAGCTGTAAAAATTCAGGAATATGAAGTGCCAGATGATGGCCTGCTTGCGAATCTGATCTCTTTCAACATCGGGGTCGAATTAGGGCAACTCATGGCATTAGCCATCATTTTACTGCTTATGACGATGTGGAGAAAAACCCCTTATTTCTTCAAAACAGCATATCAAAGCAATGTCTTCTTGATGTTCCTTGGTTTTCTACTTGTTGGCTACCAACTCACTGGCTTCATTACACAATAAGGATCTAAATTATGTTTAACGCTGAAATTCCAAAAGATGTTGAATTACCCTCTTCAAAGAAACTGATTAAATCCACTGTGGTTGCTGCGGTGAGTGCCGTTGTTGTTCTTGTGACTTGTGTAATGCCAGCCGAATACGCTATTGACCCTACTGGTGTCGGTAAAGTTTTGGGTTTAACCAAAATGGGGGAAATCAAGCAATCTTTAGCGGCTGAATCAGAGAATGGAATGGGAGAGACCCCTCAGATCCCTTCAGTAAATACTGCTAATAGTTCGGTTGCTCAGGCTGCTGTACCAGATGATAGCTCAAATACAATGCCCGCTATTAAGAAAGAATCGATCTCTATCGAATTAAAACCTAACCAGGCAACTGAAGTTAAGTTGGCTATGCCTAAAGATGCAAGTGTAAGCTTTGATTGGAAATCTTCAGGTGGTGGTCTGAACTATGACACGCATGGCGATCCTGTAAATGCGCCAAAAGACTTTTATCATGGTTACGGTAAAGGTAAAAATGAAACTGAGCAATCTGGAACATTAACCGCAGCCTTTGATGGTAAGCATGGTTGGTTCTGGCGAAACAGAACAGAAAATCCAGTGACTGTAACTTTGAATATTGAAGGTCATTTCAGTGAAATGAAAAAAGTCTTTTAATTTGTAAAATTCCAGATGAGGGCTAAGCCTCATCTGGAACCTGTATGGCATAAAAGTTAGGTTCTAAATAAGGAGTCCCTAAAATGCTAGAAGTTTTAAAAAATACAACATATCGGCATTTGTTCTTAGCCCAAGTCATTGCTTTGATTGGTACGGGACTCATTACTATTGCTCTAGCTTTACAGGCTTATGACATCGCAAAAGGGCAGGCAGCGCAGGTCCTGGGTATTGCCTTGGCAATTAAAATGATTGCTTATATTGGGGTCGCACCCATTGCTTCAGCATTTGCAGAAAGGCTGCCACGTAAAAAAGTTTTAGTGGGGTTGGATATCATCCGTGCTTTAACTGCTTTATGCCTGCCTTTTGTGACCCAAATTTGGCAAATCTATATTCTAATTTTTATTCTGCAATCTGCATCAGCTGCATTCACACCTACTTTTCAGGCCATGATTCCTGATGTATTGCCTGAAGAAAAAGATTATACCAATGCCTTGTCTCTTTCTCGTTTGGCTTATGATTTAGAGAATATTATTAGCCCAATGTTGGCAGGATTTTTACTTGGATTTATAAGCTATCACAATCTATTTTTAGGCACAGTCATTGGCTTTATTGGTTCAGCACTTTTTGTTGTCAGTGCAAAATTGCCTGCTGCTAAAGTACCTGTATTTAAAGGGGTGTATTACAGAATAAAGCAGGGGACAAAAATTTATTTTAATACTCCGCGTTTAAAGGCACTCCTAGCGTTAAACCTTGCGATTGCGTCAGCCAGTGCTGTAGTGATTGTAAATACGGTTGTACTCGTTCAATCAACCTTTAAGCTAAATGAACATGCCACCACTTGGGCCTTTGGCTTGTTTGGCTTAGGGTCTATGCTCTCGGCATTTATATTGCCTAATGTTCTGGATAAATTTAACGATCGAGCTGTGATGCTGAGCGGCACAGCTGTATTAGTCGTTGGCTTATTCTGTGGGTTTTTTATTAACTCATACAACGGACTATTAGTTTTATGGTTTGTCTTGGGAATAGGTTACTCAGTATCTCAAACACCTACAGGCCGGTTAATTCGTAAATCTGCATCTAGTGAAAATAGAACTTCATTATTTGCCGCGCAGTTCGCTTTTTCACACGCATGCTGGTTGATAGCTTACCCTTTAGTGGGTTGGCTGAGTACCAATTTTGGAACACTCTTTACATTTGTGCCTATGGCGGTCATTGCTCTAGTAGCAATGAGTATTGCCTTTATGATTTGGCCAAAACAAGATGAATCCGTAATCGTACATTCACATGATGATTTACCTGTGGATCATGAACATCTACTCAGTCACAACCATGATGGAAAGCATTCACATGACTATGTGATAGATGAAAACCATCAAAGATGGCCGAAATAAATGATGGCCTATGTTTTATTATTTTTAAGTGCCTTTGGTGCAGCAACACTATTGCCCCTGCAATCTGAGACAGTGTTAGCAGGCTTTTTTCTGTTAGGTCGGCATTCTGAGCTGTTGCTCATACTTGTAGCAACAGTTGGGAATGTACTTGGTTCTTGTGTGAACTGGTGGTTGGGTATCAAGCTAGAAGTCTATAAAGACAAGCGTTGGTTTCCAGTATCAGAGAAGCATTTATTAAAGGCTCAAATCTTATATGCAAAGTATGGTTCACCCATGTTATTACTCAGTTGGGTGCCTGTGATTGGTGATCCAATTACGTTAGTCAGTGGAGTTTTAAAGGAAAAATTTACTATATTTATAATTTTGGTTTTCACGGCTAAATTTTTAAGATATATCGTTGTTTACATGATCTATTTAGAGGTTGCTTGAAATATATTCTAATAAAAAAAAGGAATAGGACTTACGCACTATTATTTATAGATTCTCTGTGGTAGCAGATGATTTTTATCGAGAATAAAGTCATCA
>NZ_MELG01000093.1:0-2409 GCF_001767535.1 Acinetobacter sp. GWC1_38_13
CGTTCGTCAAGGTTCGAGTCCTTGATCCTCTGCCAAATTAATAAAAAAGCCCTTGTTTGATACAAGGGCTTTTTTATTTCGGAGTATTTTGAAATTAATTTACTTTGATGAGTATTCACTAAAAATTTTAATGAATACACTCAATGTCTAAATATTTTAGAAAAATGAACTTAACCTTAGTCTAATAAATAAATTTAGAAATTTTATCCGCTGTTTGGATAACCATCTCTGCAATTTCATTTTTAAAATAGTGTTCTTCATAGGTTGCTAAAGGGCAACTTACAGACAATACAGCAGTCATTTTTCCTGTAGATTGTTTGAAAATTGGAGCGCCACAAGCTGCCATATCATGATTGTAATGTCCCCAACTGACCATAGATCGCTGTGTTTTAACAAAATTCAGGCGTTGAAGTAGCTCTTTAAGATTTTTTGGGGTGAGTTCAGAAAAAGTTTCCCATTGATTGAAATTTTTATAGCGATCACGGATTTCAGTTTCAGATAAGTCTGCTAATAGCATTTGTCCAATCACAGTCGCATGGGCAGGCCAGCGAGTGCCTAGACCTATATTGCTGGTAAATGTTCCATTCGATTGCACATTGTTGATAAAGACAATATGTGTACCTTCTAAAATGGACAAATGTACTGCAAGTTTAGTTTGATCGCGTAGTTCCTTCATCAACGGTGTTGCTAAATCTAAAAGAGACTGTTTAGACAAACTGTTGAAGCCGAGTTCCATCACCTTTGAATCAAGTGCATAGGTTTTTTGAGATGCTTTTCTAAGGAAGCCACATGATTCTAATGTGTAAATCAGACGGAAAGCACTAGAACGATTTACATCCAAAATTTCAGCGATCTCAGTGATCGTCATTTCTTGGGTTTGTTGATCAAATGCCTGCAAAATTGCTAAGCCTCGTACCAAACCGGGTACTAAATAGCGATCATCATTTTTTGTGAGTTCAGATTCTTGAGAGTCTGTTTCTATCGTTTGGTTCATCAGCTTAATTTTCCTATAAAAACGCAAAGCATTACAAATTTAATTTTCTTAAGAATCTATTCTAACTGCAAAGTAGAGTTAAAAGATAGTTTTATATATAAAACAAAATTTTCTAAGTAAAACGTAAATGAATGTGTAATAAATATCAAGCTTATGATTTTAAACAATATATAGTTTTACAAAAAAAACATCATAGGAGTATTCTTTATTAAGGTTTGTTATATCAAATAATGTTTTATATATAAAACAGGTGAGGATGCAAGGATGAGTTGGATCTCAGTTTGTCAGCAAGACGACATATGCCAATACTGGTGCAAGCTGGTTACGTCTCTCGATTCCTTATCGCAAAGATTTTGGTCCAGGTGGCGAGTTCTGGATTGATGTCGCAATCCATCCAAGTTTAGGTTATTGCATTCAGTCATGGGCAAATGCGCAGAACCAAGCAATTGCAGCTGCAAAATCGATGTTGGGCATGGAAACAGAATATACCGATATTCCTTGGTTATGGTCAGATCAGTACCACTTCAATATTCAAATACTAGGTAGTTACCAACCTGAAAGAACAGAACAGATTGTGGTGAGAAAAAGTGCAGATGATCAATGTAGTTATCTGTATTTAGATCATCAAAATTGCTTAATCAATATGATTGCAATCAATGATTCAAAATTAATCAAACTGGCTAAACGTTGGATGCAGTCCAATACCGTATTAGACCCAAAATTATTAGCAGACCCTAAATTTAATGTCATGAAATTAAAACCATAAACATTTAATTCCGGTTCATAACTCAATCGAAGGAATGAAGTATGAGTAATGAAGAGAAAAGTGGATTTAAGCATTGGGTTCCTGCTTTTGTCCTGATGGTATGTGTTGTTCTCGCATTTTTCGACAAGATTAGTATTGCGGTTCTATTTGCAGACCCACACTTTCAGGGTGCAATGGGAATTGCTGAAGATAAGGCGAAACTGGGTTGGCTAAACACACGTATTGCGCGTTTTGAAACACGTAAATATGACTTCGATGCGTTGAAGTTCCAAGCAGATTACGACCCGAAATATCGTCGTGCGCAAATGCGTTATATGGGAACTGGAGCAACAGGCGTAGTCAATGATGGCAATACAGTTCCAGCCGAAAACTTTACCTTTTCAACCATGGTGTTACCTGCGCAATGCGAAGGTCCATTGCATATCCACCACGATGTGGAAGAAGTGTTTTTCATGTTACGTGGTGAGATTGATCTGTTCATTGAGCATAACGGTGAGAAATTTCAAACCAAATTGAAAGAGCGTGATCTGATTTCAATTCCACCGGGTATTTATCGTGGTTTGTTTAATCCAGGTCAGGAAGATGCCTTGATGTGTGTGATGTTAGGTGCTGGAAAACCAACTATTCCAAACTATCCACCTGAGCATCC
>NZ_MELG01000093.1:2431-5352 GCF_001767535.1 Acinetobacter sp. GWC1_38_13
CAAGCCTATCGCGAAGCTGGACACGGACAAGCACTGATTCTTTTACATGGTATCAGCTCAGGTTCTGCTTCATGGGTCAATCAGCTTGCTGTACTCAGTCATCATTTTCATGTGATTGCTTGGGATGCGCCAGGTTATGGCTTATCTGAGAACTTAGATACGGAGCAGCCAAATGCAACCAATTATGCTCAGCGAGTACTAGCGATTATGGATGCATTGGCGATTTCTAAATTCATCATTATAGGTCATTCATTAGGTGCATTACAGGCAAGTGCTTTTGCCCATCTTTACCCTGAACGAGTTGAAACCCTAATCATTGCCAATGCGGCGCAGGGTTATCAACGCTCGGATGAGGATACCAAAGCACAGGTTTATCTGAAACGCCCAAATATGTTGAAAAGCTTGGGCAATGCGGGGATGGCGGCAAGCCGTGGTCCACATTTAATTTATAAACAAGACCCTCAAGCACTGGCATTGGTCAGTGAGGTGATGGGGCAGCTTACTTTAGACGGTTTTACGCGAGCATCATATTTGTTGGCGTATGACGAGATTAGAAATTATTTAACAGATCTCAAAGTTCCTTGTGTGGTGATTGCGGGTGATAAAGATGAAATCACGCCTGCTCAAACCATCATGTAATTGGCGATAGAAATGCAATTGAGCCGATGTCATCTCATTACAGATGCAGGTCATCTGAGTTGTGTCGATCAACCTGATCAGTTTAACGACATTGTTTTATCGGCAAATTAATTAGAGAGATATGGATATGAGCTTCCAAGTTGAAGGAAAAGTAGTAGTTGTAACAGGTGGCTCGTCAGGCATTGGTTTGGCTGCTGTGGAAATTTTAGTTGCAGAAGGTGCAAAGGTCGCGTGGTGTGGTCGAGATGAAGCGCGTTTAGCCGCATCGAAACTTTATATTTTAGAGAAATACCCACACGCCAATATTTACACCAGTACCTGCAATGTTTTGGATAAAGAAGACGTTAAACGATTTGCACGAGATGTAAAGCAAAACTTAGGTAATGTCGACATGTTGATCAATAACGCGGGTCAAGGTCGTGTGTCGAATTTCGAAAATACCCAAGACGAAGATTGGATGAAAGAAATTGAACTGAAATATTTCAGTGAATTACATCCCGTTCGCGCATTTTTAAATGATTTAAAAGATTCAGCATGTGGCTCAATCACCAATGTGAACTCATTGTTAGCGTTGCAACCTGAACCGCACATGATTGCAACATCATCTGCACGTGCTGCGCTACTAAATTTAACGCATTCACTGGCACATGAATTTACTCAATATGGTGTCCGTGTTAACTCAATTCTTTTGGGTATGGTGGAGTCAGCACAGTGGAAACGCCGTTTTGAAACACGTTCAGACCCAAATCTGTCATGGGAACAATGGACAGGCAATATTGCTAAAAATCGTGGTATTCCGATGCAACGTTTAGGTAAGCCCGAAGAACCTGCACGTGCCTTGGTCTTTCTCGCATCGCCTTTAGCATCCTATACCATAGGTTCAACTCTTGATGTCTCTGGCGGATTCAATAAGCATTTATAAGGTGTGCACATGAAACAGTTGATGATGATTGGTTTTGGCGCGATGGCAGCAGAAGTGTATGCCCATATGCCGCAAGACTTACAACTTAAATGGATTGTGGTACCAGCACGGAGTGTTGAAAAAGTTCAGGCGCAAGTTTCATCTGAAGTACAAGTGATTAGCTCGATTGATGAATGTCAGGGTACACCTGATTATGTGATTGAAGTTGCGGGTCAAGCTGCGGTGAAAGAGCATGCGAAAAAGGTATTGGAAAAAGGTTGGACTATTGGGTTGATCTCGGTTGGAACTTTGGCTGATAACGAGTTTTTGATTCAGCTAAAAAAAACGGCTGAACAACATGATGCCCACTTACATCTTTTGGCAGGTGCGATTGCTGGAATTGATGGAATCTCAGCGGCTAAAGAAGGTGGTTTGGAAAAGGTCACTTATAAGGGCTGCAAAAGTCCAAAAAGTTGGCGTGGTAGCTATGCAGAGCAATTGGTTGATTTAGATCAGGTGAGCGAAGCAATGGTTTTTTTCCGTGGTACGGCTCGTGAAGCTGCATTGAAGTTTCCAGCCAATGCCAATGTTGCAGCGACGATTGCGCTTGCAGGTTTGGGTATGGATGAAACTATGGTGGAACTCACAGTTGATCCAAACATCAATAAAAACAAGCACACCATAGTGGCAGAAGGTGTGTTCGGTGAAATGACAATTGAGTTGGTGGGGGTACCTCTGGCGAGTAACCCGAAAACATCGACATTGGCTGCACTCAGTGTGATTCGTGCCTGTCGCAATAGTGTTCAAGCAATTCAGATTTAAAGGATTTGATCATGGTAAAGGAAATTTATATCGCTGGAGAATGGCGATTAGGTCGAGGTGACACGATACAAAGTTTGTTTCCAGCAGATCAATCTGTGAATGCTGAGATTTCAACGGCGAGTTTGGATGATGTCAATGAAGCGATTGAAAAAGCTGATCTGGCATGGCGTAAGGCGGAGTGGCGCAACAGTATGCCGCATGAACGTGCTCGGATTTTGTATAAAGTGGCTGACATTATTGAAGCGCGTGTTGATGAACTTTCAAAGCTACAAACCAGAGACAACGGTAAACCACTGGCTGAGACGCGTGCCTTAACAATGAGTGCGGCTGCAACTGCACGTTATGTCGCAGCGGCGTGCGAAACCTTAAATGGAGTTGACGACATAACGTGCGCCAGATTTTATGACCATGAGTGTGCATGAACCTGTTGGGGTTGTGGCAGCGATTACACCATGGAATTCACCAATAGCCAGTGAAGTGCAGAAGTTAGCACCTGCATTAGCAGGTGGTAATGCAGTCATTTTAAAACCGGCGGAAGTGACTTCTTTGATCGCACTTG
>NZ_MELG01000093.1:5366-10201 GCF_001767535.1 Acinetobacter sp. GWC1_38_13
TTTGAAGAAGCCGGTTTACCTAAAGGTTTATTGAGTGTACTGGTTGGACGTGGTTCGGTGATTGGTGATGCAATCGTAAAACATCCATTAGTACGCAAAATTTCATTTACAGGTGGAACGAGTACAGGGCGTCATTTAGCACATATTGCCGCTGACAAGTTGATTACCACATCTTTAGAACTTGGTGGAAAATCACCAACTATCGTCATGCAAGATGCCGATATTGAGCTTGCAGCTAAAGGTGTGGCTTATGGCATTTTCAGTTCTGCAGGACAAGCATGTATTGCAGGATCACGTTTATTTGTACATCGCAGTATTTATGATCAATTCTTAACGCGTCTGGTTGAAATTACTAAAGGCTTGCGCGTTGGACATCCTGAAACCGCAGGCGTCCATTTAGGGTCTTTGATCAATCCTAAGCATTTAGCTTCTGTGGATGCTTATGTTCAATTGGCCAAAAAAGAAGGTGGACAAGTTCTAGTTGGTGGTCAGGCATTGACGGATGGTGAATTGGCAAAAGGTAGTTTCTATTTACCGACCATTATCACAGGCCTCGATAACTCAGCTCAAACCTGTCAGGAAGAAATCTTTGGTCCTGTATTGGTGGTGATGAGATATGACGATGAAGCAGATTTAATTGCACAAGCCAATGACAGTTGTTTTGGTTTAGCCGCTGGGATTTGGACTGAAAACTATCGTAAAGCTTGGCAACTTGCACGTGCTCTAGAAGTAGGAACAGTCTGGATCAATACCTATAAAAAATTCTCGATTTCTGCACCTTTTGGTGGTTTCAAAGAAAGTGGAATTGGACGTGAAAAGGGGCGTTTAGGCATCTTGGCGTATATGCAACAAAAAAGCATTTATATGGGATTAAGCGAACAGCCAAATCCTTGGTGCGATTAATAAATTCATGGATAGAACAAGTTTTTGAGGAATATAGTAATGACAGAACGTGTAAATGTAGGCGAAGCAATCGCTCGTGTTTTAGAGGCGCATCAAGTTGATAGTATCTACGGCGTCATTTCAATTCATAATTTACCAATTGCTGATGCAGTAGGTCGCCGTGAAAAAATTCGCTTTGTCGCGGCGCGTGGTGAAGCAGGTGCAGTGACGATGGCAGATGGTCATTCACGCTTTAAAGGTTTGGGTGTTGCCTTAACCAGTACCGGTGCAGGTGCAGGAAATGCTGTGGGTTCATTGATTGAAGCGATGAATGCGGGCAGTCCAGTGTTGCATTTAACAGGTCAAGTTGAACGTGAATATTTAGATCGTGATGCAAGTTTTATTCATGAAACCAAAGATCAGCTAACTTTCTTGCGTGCATCTAGCAAAGCGGCATTTCGTATCACCAGTCCTGACAATGCAGTGGGCGTGATTCGTGAAGCGATTCGTGTCGCCACGACGGTACCGATGGGGCCAGTCAGTGTCGAGTTGCCGATTGATGTACAGGCAGCAGAAATTGATTTACCCCTGAATCTAGGTCCAGTCAAAGCACTGGAATTACCTCAGGCAGATCAAGTTGGAGTTGATTTGATCATTGATGAAATCAAAAAAGCCAAACGTCCAATTTTTTGGATCGGCGGTGGTACGCTCAATAGTGTGGATGAAGTCAAAGCCATTGCTGATCTTGGTATTCCAGTAGTGTCTTCAACCCATGCGCGTGGTGTGCTAGCAGATAACCATCCACGTAGCCTAGGTGCATTCCATAACTCAGCAGGTGTTGAGCAACTTTTAAAAAATGCTGATTTATTGGTTGTAGTCGGGTCGCGTTTGCGTAGTAACGAAACCAAAACCTATTCAGTGCAGTTCCCTGAAAATATTATTCAGGTCGATGCTAATCCTGTTGCACAACAACGTAATTACAAAATTCGTAATTTCATTTGTGGTGATGCCAAAGATGTGTTGCAACGTGTTCTCACAGGTTTAGCAGGCGTATCTAAAATAGATACTGAGTATGATGCAGCAGTTGTTGATGCGAAACAGGCAGCAATCAATGCCTTACGTACACAGCTTGACCAATATGCGTTGATCTGTGATCACCTTCGTGCAGCACTACCACAAGATGGCATTTTTGTTCGTGATATTACGATGTCAGGAAGTACGTGGGGCAGTCGTTTATTCCCAGTACAAGCACCAAATCAAAATATTCACTCTTTAGCAGGGGCGATAGGTCTAGGTTTAGCTACCGCAATTGGTGCCTCAATTGCCAATCCTGACAAAAAAGTGATTGGTTTAGTCGGTGATGGTGGTTTGATGCTCGGGATTGGTGAGATTGCGACGATGGCGCAAGAAAATACCAATATGGTACTGATGATCATGAATGATGGTGGCTATGGGGTCATGCGTGGTATTCAAAATAATTACTTCGGAGGACGCCAGTATTTCAACGAATTACACACACCTGATTACCAAGCTTTGGGTGAGGCGATGGGCGTGAAAAGTTGGAAAGTCGGTAGTGCAGAAGAGTTTAGAACAGTAATTCAGCAGGCAGTTGATTTCCAAGGGCCAAGTGTGATTGAGCTAGATATGCATTCAATTGGACCTCTGAACTTTGCAGGTCCACCACAAAAGAAATTGTACTGAGTAATTTAAACATTGGTTGAGATGACTGATGTTAGAAAATTTGTAGGCAAATTTTTTTGCCTACAAAACAATAAAAACTATGTTTTACAGGTAAAACAATAATCCAAGCCAACAGGACGGTTGGTATCGAAGCGAAGGAATATGATATGAAAAAGACATTAGTCATGATGCTTGCAGCACTGTCGATAAGCGCGGTATCAAATGTATACGCACAAAGTTCAGCACTGGAATGGAAAAGTGAGGATGGAACGGATTCTGTCAAGCTTGGTGGAGTGGTGCGTTTGAATCAACGTTATGAAAATTGGGAGGGGCCAAATGGAGGTTTTGGAAAACTCTATTTTGATATTTTTCGAGTTGATCTGAAAGGCAAGTTTGATGATGCCTATTTCAATGCCAGCTACCTTTTCCAAGATCAAGAGAAGCGCTCAATTGAAAAAGCCTATGTGGGATATCATTTGGATGAACATAATAGCATAGAGGCTGGTTTTGTTTATAAACCCTTTGCAATTTATCCCTATCCGCAAAATGGATGGACTTATCATATTCCATTCTTTTTGGGTTCTGGGAATAACATCGCTCCAGGTTTGAACTGGAATTTCAACAACAAAGATTGGGATGTGAAGTTAGGCTATTATCCTGAGATGCTAGCAACTAATCTTCGATATTCACCTGAAAGTGCGACTTATGATGATTTGGCTGAAAATGCATTTCCAACACAAAAAGCCTATCAAAATGAAAAGCGTCATCAAGTGAATACTCGGATTGTTCGTAAGTTAGAAACTGAATTTGGTAAGCAAGAAGTTGGTGTATCAGGTGCAATTGCTCAATTGCATAATAAAATCACGGATGACAACGGCAAATATTATGCAGTGGGTTTGCATACTGATAATAATTACAAGCGTTTCAATATCCAAAGCTCAGTGATTCATTATCAATATGACGCAAAAAATCCAGATGGTGTAAATGATGATATGACCTTGATGGGTGCCAATGGTTTAACGCCAGCATATTTCATTGCTTCCGAAGGAACTATTGCGAGTTTAAACCTCGCATACACATTACCTGTGCAAGATATGGGCAAACTAAAAGCAATCCGTTTTTACAATGATTATAGTTATTTAGATAAAAAACGTGAGGATTGGTCTAACTCACAGATGAATACTACGGGGATGATGTTTATTGCTTCACCTTTCATGGTATGGGCGGATTACACTTGGGGGAAAAACTCGAATATTATCGGTGGAGCTACCAATGCCACAGGTTTTACGTCTACGGTTTCGCCAAATAGTGATAAATGGCTTTATCGCATCAATTTGAATATTGGTTTTAGTTTCTAGTTCTACGCTCAAATGAAGAGTAATCATCATTACTCTTCATTATTTAATAAGCAGAACAGTTTTGAATACCTACCTATTTATTTATAGCGTTCTCTACAACCTGATCCATTTCCATCGAATCATAATAGGCTAGGGTGTTTTTCGCAGTTAACTCACCATGACAGTGCTGACATGTCATGGTTGCTTTGGTCTTATGACCACAGTCTTTATGCAAATATTCCAAAATTGGATATTTATTATCTTCATTATGCCAATAATTGCCCCATGTCGTGACTGCCATAATAATTGGATAGAGGGCTAAACCTTTGTCTGTAAGTTTGTACTCGTAACGTTTTGGTGCTTCTTGATATAACACTTTTTCAAAAATTTTATTTTCAACTAAGCGATTCAAACGCTCAGTGAGTAAGTGCCGTGTGATACCGAGCTGCTTTTGAAAATCATCAAAACGACGTGTGCGAAGAAAAGCATTGCGGATAATCAAGAGTGTCCATCGATCACCGAAAATCGATAAGCTACGCGCAATAGGGCAACTCATTTCACCCAATTCATGCCATTTCATGTTTAACCTCTATTGATTCGCTTTGAGATAAGCAGATCGCTATGACTGTAATTGAACGTAGATAATCATAACGTTGACAAATTATCTTAGCATAGATAAGGTATTGTTAATAAGTTCTAAATTAGAACCAATGTTGTTGCAGTCGTAAATGTACGATTTACTCTTAAAAGGGAAACTTCAATGAATCCATTAAAAATGACAGGTTTGGAAATCATGCAAGCATTTGCTCAAGGTCATTTTCCTGAGCCAGGAATTGCAAAGACAATGCCGATGAAACCTGTAGAAGTTGAACAGGGACGAATCGTATTTAGTGCGATTGCTGATGAACGACATACCAATCCATTAGGCGGTGTGCA
>NZ_MELG01000094.1:0-7814 GCF_001767535.1 Acinetobacter sp. GWC1_38_13
GTTTTATTTTCAGTCTTAATTATTACAGCACTTTCAATTCACTTTTTCTTTTCCGAGAAAATCGTTACGGATTTATGGATTATAGTCGTTCCTGTAATTTTAGGTATACCTATGCTCACAGCAATTACGCTTACTAAAGATGAAGAGCTAAATTTGTCTTAGTTTAAAAGAGCTTAAACTGACTTTAAAATACTTAATAGCCCGAGAGGTATAGTTACTACACCTTTCAGGCTATTTTTATATGGGTACCTTAAACTATTTGCTCAACGTTATTAGTATTTTGATGATTCAAAGCTTGAAAATCATGTCCTGATGGAGCTTGATAAATTCTCAGTCCAAACTCTGGGATAATTGCAATTAAGTGATCAAAAATATCAGATTGGATTGCCTCATAAGAAGCCCATGCAATTGTATTGGTGAATGCATAAATTTCTAAAGGTAGTCCTTCGCTTGTAGGTTGTAACTGACGCACCAGAATAGTTTGATGCTGTGCGATACCTTGATGTTGACGTAAGTAAAATTCAACATATGCTCTAAATGTACCAACATTAGTCAAACGTCGCTTGTTGTATTGCGATTGATTGCTGAGTTGTTGGTTAAACTCATCAATTTCAGACTGTTTCGCATCTAAATATTGATCTAATAATAAAAACTCTTTTAACTTCTGTTGTTCTGTATCTGTCATAAAGTGAACAGTGCTTTGATCAAGAAAAATTGAACGTTTTATGCGGCGGCAACCCGAGTTACTCATCCCGCGCCAGTTTCTAAATGTATCAGTCACAAGTTTGTTGGTTGGGATGGTTGTAAATGTCTTATCAAAGTTTTGTACCGTCACAGTATGTAATGACATATCAATTACGTCACCATCCGCGTTTAGCGATGGCATTTCTATCCAGTCACCAATGCGCACCATGTCATAAGAAGATATTTGAATACTAGCAACTAATGACAGAATCGTGTTTTGGAAAACTAACATTAACACCGCTGCCATCGCACCAAATCCAGCCAATAAAGTAAATACATCTTTTTTGAGGAAGGTGCCTAGGATCATCAGACCACAAACGACAAATAGGATTAACTTGATGAGTTGAAGATAACCTTTGATGGGTTTGTTTCTGGATTTTGGGTTACGTTGATAAAGTAAGTTAAAAATATTGAGGGCTTCACTAACCGTTAAGGCTAGAGTCAGGAAAATAAATGCCTGAGCACCCATTTGTACAAATGTAATCACTTTGGCTGGGAGATGCGGAATGGTCGTAATACCATTCATAATCACAATAGCAGGGACGATATTTGCAAAGCGACGAGTAATACTGTGTTGCGCAAAGATTGATTGATTTGGTGATTTTAATTTGGTGATTAAATGTCTAATACCACGAACGATAATTCTTTTAGCAATAAAGTTTGCCAAAGCGGCAAAGAAAATCAGAATTGATAATGCGACTAACATTTCTAGCCAAGGGTATTGGCTCAATTCAGTTCGAATATCGCTAATAAAATTAAAATAATTCAAAATAAAAACACCTTAAAATTCTTTAATGCGAGAATTGTAAGGTGTTGAATTGAATTCTGATAATTTGCTGACAGTTTATATACGAACTGTAAGGTGTTATTACATTCAATTACCACATCAGATCATCAGGGATCACATATGCTGCGTAAGGATCTTCTTCATCTGTAGTTTGGTCATTTTTCTCATCTTTATTATTAACCAAAATGAAGCCTTGCATTTTTTGATCAATTTTTTCGGCTAAAGCCTTTGGTAGATATGCGTATTGTTCCTGATCTTTTGCGACAACAAGAGAACCTGATACCAGCGCATTATAAATTTGTTGATTGATGTAAACTTTTTTGATCTTGTTCTCATCAATAAATTGATAAGCAATATCACCCTCTGTATTTTCAACTTTATGTTGTTTGATCATTTGAATGATCGAGGCTTTCAACGCTTTTTCTTCAAGAATTTTTTGCTTTTCTAAATTTAATGCCTGATCTTTTGCTAATTTCTCTTGTTTTGCACGATCAATTTCAGCTTTTAATTCAGCATCATCATTTTGTCCAGTGCGCTGTTCGTGCTGAGCCTGTTTGGTTAGTTTCTTCGCTTTTTTATTATCAACTAAGCCCGCTTTAAGCAATTGAGCTTGTAATGCATTTTTTACCATAATTCAATCCAAATCTGAGTGTGATGAAGAGCGAAAATAAACGATCCAATAGGTCATACTTAATACAAGACTCAGTCCTGCAGGTATGAGAAAAGTTTGTAATTTTAAATAAGGATAAAGCAAACTGGCAATCAATCCACCCACTAAAAAACCCGTAAAAATTAGAAAATGTAAAAAAATACGCCTATTTTCAATTTTTAAACCCCGAACTTTGTAGCCAATTGTCAAACCAATATCTGTCAAAACTCCAGACAGATGTGTGGTGCGAATGATTGCTCCTTTGTAATGGCTAACCATTGCATTTTGAACACCCATTGCAACGCAAGCCCAAAGAAGACCATAACGAGGAAAGTAAGGGAGGAGCAGCCATGTGAGGAATAAAAATATAGCAACAAGGCTGAGCGGAAATCCATAATGGTGACCAAAAGTCACATTACTATTTCCTAAAATCAGTCCACTATAAAAGGAACCAATAACGAAACAAATAACAACTAAAGCTAAGTAAATAAAGTGGTCAGGTTGCCAGTCCAGTAAGCTCATTGCAAGCATACTGACATTTCCAGTCATATGAGAAACAGATTGATGAAGAACAGTAAATAAACCTAAAACGTTTACCATTCCTGCATTCAATGCCAATAAAAAAGCACCGATTTGAATCCAGTTTGGTAAACGTTGTAAAGGCATAATAACCTACGATTATTGACGGTTACGAAAATCTACTGCAGCAGTGAATAAAACATCAGTTGATGAGTTTAATGCAGTTTCAGTTGAGTCCTGCAAAACACTAATAATCATACCAATAGCAACCACTTGCATTGCGACTTCTGATGATATACCAAATAGGCTACATGCAACAGGGATTAGCAATAAAGAACCACCAGCAACACCAGATGCACCACAAGCGGATACTGTGGCAACAACTGATAAAATAAGCATTATGCTTAAATCAACGTGAATACCTAGTGTATGTACAGCGGCTAATGTTAATACTGTGATAGTTACAGCTGCACCCGCCATATTTACCGTAGCGCCTAAAGGAATCGAAACACTCGCAGTTGCTTCATTAACACCCAAACGATGAGCTAAATCTAAATTCACAGGAATATTCGCTGCTGAGCTGCGCGTGAAAAAAGCAGTAATACCACTTTCTTTCAAACATTTGAAAACTAATGGATAAGGATTCGAGCGCATTGTAACTCCAACAAGAATTGGATTAATTACAAGAGCAACGAAGAACATCGTACCAAGAAGTACCGCAAGTAAATGGGCATAACTTGAAAGAGTAGCCAAACCTGCATCAGCAAAAGTAACAGCGACTAAACCGAAAATACCGATTGGAGCGAATCCAATAACAACATGAATGATTTTATTGACCGCATCTGCAACATCTGTAAGTACTTTTTTGGTTGTATCAGAACTATGACGCAATGCGATGCCTAAACCAATTGCCCAAGCTAAAATTCCAATGAAGTTTGCTTCACTAATTGCTTGTACTGGGTTTGCAATAAAGCTTAAAAGAAGATTTTTTAAGATTTCAGCTAAACTACCAGGTGCTTGTAGTTCTGATTGTGTAGTTAGATGAAGAAACAACTGACTTGGGAATACAATACTTGCAATCACTGCACTAAATGCAGCGAGTAGCATACCGACTACATAGAGGGTCATGACAGGTTTTAAGTTTGAATGCTGTCCAACTTTAAAATTCGCAATTGAAGATAACACAAGCACGAAAACTAAAATGGGTGCAACAGACTTCAAAGCTTTAATAAACAATTCACCCAATAAACTTAAATAAGGTGTAACGTTAGGAAACAGCATTGCCACGCCAATTCCTAAAAAAATAGCGATAATAATTTTGGTAACTAAACTTAAGCGAGACAGTACACTAAACATATAAAGGCCTTACAAACCCATGTGCGGTTTAAGGTTAAACAAGCGCCGTATTCTATACCTAAGCACCATGAATAATAAAATTTTTTTTGATGATGAATTACTTAAAAAATTGCGTAAAAATTAACATAATGTTTTTGCAAATGTTTTATCAGAAAGCATTTTATCTTTTTGCATAAAAAAACAGCATTTATCACTGTTCTCCTAATTTTTTTCAATAGGAGATATGCTTTGAACTGCCTGATAATGCGAAAGAAAAATTTCACCTGTTAATTCATCCACGAGCTTTGATTTTCTTAAACGATCCATCACAGGACTCTTCACTTCAGACAGGTGTAGTTTAATATTAAGACGCGCGAGTTCCTTATTTAACTCTTCCAACATTTCTAATGCACTAAGATCGATGTTGCTGATACTTGAGCAATTTATAATCACATGTCGGATTTCTGCATTTTGACTAAGTTCAGTAATCACATAGCCTTTTAATACGTGTGCATTTAAGAAGCTTAGGTTTTCATCAATACGAAAAGAGGCAATAGTCGGAACAGTAATGACATCATAGCGTGATACATTTCTAAAGTGTTGAGTTCCTTCTATCAGACCGATCACAGCTATATGTGGACGGCTGACACGCCATAGCAACATGATAAAAGTAAGACCAATACCAATAATCAGACCTGTAGAAATATCAATGAATGTTACGCCGAGGAAGGTTATTAACATCGCAAAACCATCTGCCTTTGAATATTTCCATGTTTCGATAAAAGGAGCGATAGTGATGAGTTTCCAAATGGAGACTAAAATTGTAGCGGCTAATACAGTTAGGGGAAGAGTTTCAAAGATACCTGTAAAATACAAGCAGACTAAAATCATAGTGAGAGAGGAGAGGACACCTGAAATCGGTGTTTTTGCACCTGCATCACTATTTACCACAGTGCGTGACAAGCTACCTGAAACCGCAAAGCCATTATTAATACTTGCTGCGATGTTTGCGAATCCTAAAGCAATGAGTTCTTGACTACTATTTAAGTCATCACGTTTCTGTAGAGCAGTGGCTTGAGCGATTGCAAGAGATTCTACAAAGCTAATCATGGCAATCATAAACGCGCTTGGTAAGAGCTTAAAAGCAAGCTCAGAATCCCATGACGGAAAATAAAAATGTGGTAAACCACTCGGGATAGTGCCGACGGTTTTTAAACTATTTTGTTCCAGATCAAATATTGCCACGATAATGATTGATGAGATAACAACGATTAATGGGATAATTCGAGCCAGGAAAACTGAGTGCACAAATTTTGGTAAAAGCACTAAAATTAATATGGCGGCACAACTGAAAATTAAACTGATTAAGCTAAGTTCTTGTATA
Source organism: Acinetobacter sp. GWC1_38_13 (assembly GCF_001767535.1). Lineage (NCBI taxonomy): Bacteria > Pseudomonadati > Pseudomonadota > Gammaproteobacteria > Moraxellales > Moraxellaceae > Acinetobacter > Acinetobacter sp. GWC1_38_13. The sequence goes on from NZ_MELG01000094.1 coordinate 5,419, forward strand.
TGTTTGACTAAGCTAGAAATAAATTCAGGAATATTATTTGACTGAAGAGGTATATCTAATAAAAACTTAAGTTGCCCGAGAGCAATCAGTAATGCAGAAGCAATGATAAAACTTTGAATAACTGGATGGCTAATCAATTGTATTAAAAAACCAAAGCGCAATAATCCTAGAACTAGCGAGATTACTCCTACCATCATGCTCAATAGATAAACCGCTTCGATGTATTGCTGACTACCGACAGGGAATAATGGATTTAGTGTTGCAAAGACCATCATCGAAATGATTGCAACAGGACCAATCGATAGCGTAGTGCTGCTGCCAGTGAAAGCATAAACAATCATCGGCAATATGCTTGCATAAATACCCATAACAGGTGGCAAACCAGCAAGCATCGCATAAGCCATACCTTGTGGTACTAACATTGCGAGAACGATAAAAGCAGCAATCAAATCGGATTTAAAGCTCGATATTTGATACGTTTTTAGCCATTTAAAAGCTGGAAAAAGAGTGCTTATACTCAAATCTATTTTTTTCATGCATATCAAAGTTTATATCGTTATAACGATATTATGCAGGAAAAGCCAATAGCTTAAAATTTAAATCTAACTTTATGAACGTTAAATATTTGGACAGTAGTTCTCATACAATGTTGTTAACACAACTTGTAACTTAGGATCACTAATGGAGTAGAAAATTTGCTTTCCTTCACGACGTGTTGAGACAACTTTGCTTTTTCTTAGCATCATCAGCTGCTGAGATAAGGTCGGCTGGAAAATCTGAGTTTGTTCTTCAATCTGAGATACATTTAACTCTTGTTTAGCTAAATGGCACAAAATAATTAGACGATCTGTGTTAGCTAGAGATTTAAGCACATTTACTATTGAACTTGCTGATTCTCTCATTGCTTCAATCTCAAGACTTGTTTGCATATTCACCTCATCTAACTGCACTAAAGTTTAGTATAAAATGACTAAAAGGTAAAAATGTAGTAAAAGTGGATAAATGCAATGGTTTTTAGTGAAGATGTATATAAGAAAAAATGATAAGTGAACTCAATTTTAATCGCGAGTTGGTAATTTTACGGAAAAAGAGATTTAGTTTACTTTTCTTGTTTTTTGATTGTGATTGGAAAAACTGATTTTCTTTTAAATAAACTAAACAATAAAAATATGTAATTAATTTAAATAAAGAATATAAAAAATTTAAAAAAAAGATTGCGAAAGTTACTTATAGGTGTATACTTTTAAACAAGACAGAATGATCTGTCTGCATAAAAAGGATCGGGATGTGCAATTTGTACGACCGCCAGAGGGTAATAATATTTATTATTCTTTCCGACTCAGACGCAAGCGTGAGATATTCTAATAACTATAAATCACGCTTTACTTTTTTCTTCTCTTTTACTCATTTTTATAAAAAGCGCTGACTTAAGGCAACGCTTTTTCGAAAGCAATTAAATGCTCAACTCGCATCCAATATTCATCCATATCAACAGAATGTCTATTAATTTGTGCTTGAATGGTCATCCCATCCAAGATACTTACGATTAATGTCGCAAGATGAGATGGGTTTCGGATACCAATATTGGTCAGCAAACCTTGAATAAGTGTGGTTAACCAAATTTTGTATTTTGTTGCCGGTTCTAATGTTGATGGGTAAATCTTAATCACTTCTTCCAAAGCTTTCTGAAACATACAGCCATTAAAATCTTCACTGTTGAACCAAGCTTCATACCATTTAAAAATAGTTTTGAGTTGACTCATGTAATCATTTGGATCACAAGCGGATAGTGAGGCATTTAATGATGTTTGCAAATTGATATTACGTTGCTGTAGGCATTCTTCGATTAATTTTTCCTTTGATGGGAAGTATTTATAGAATGTCATTTTGGCTACGCCAGATTCACTAATAATACGATCAACCCCAATCGAATTATAGCTATGCGAATTAAAGAGTTTTAAAGCAGTGTTAATAATATCTTCTTTTTTTGACATACATAGCCTCAAGTTTGCTCATTGCCACACAGAGCATTTTTTTTGCATCCTGTTATGCAATTTTGGCAGGAATTTTACATGGTATTGGTCAATTATCATAGGGAAAAATGGCTTTATTTATTTAACTGTTTTTTTAATTAACAGCTGTAAATATGTGATAAAAATAAGGAGTTGAAAATATGGAAATATTTATAATAATCAAATTATTGCATATATTTCTTCTTTTAATTTTTATATATTAGACTTCTTGCAAAAATCAAAAAACGATCAACGTTTTGTTTGTTTTTTATCCATATTAAAAAGTCATGTTCTACTATCATGAGTACATGAAATATGAAAAAGTAAAGATGCTATCAAATAGTCAGTTTAAACGACTGATTGGAATACAACCCTCAACCTTTT
>NZ_MELG01000095.1:0-7852 GCF_001767535.1 Acinetobacter sp. GWC1_38_13
GTACTATGATAAGATTAACCCGTTAGGTCAGGTGGCCTAACTTAAATAAAAAAGTCTCCGACAAACCCGGTACGGTTCAACTCGACTGCCTGTAGCAATGATAATAGGTGCAAGCTGCCAAGATTGATCAGTAATTTCTTGAGTAAGACTCAGAATAAATGGGATCGCATTAGTTTCTATAGCTCGAGCTGATAGCCCATCACCAACAACGATACACAGATCATAATTCAATTGGTTTTTATTGTACTGCTGTTGTAGATATTGCTGTGAGCTGTTGGAAAGTTGTCGACCTAGATCTGGTCTTTTCAAATAGATTTCTTTGTCATGTGCATTACTTTGTACATGAACTGCTTCCAAATTGTGTTTATTCAATTGCTCAGTTAAGTGAGTTACATCTAGTGCTTGATAGACAGCATCCCGAGCTTGAGCATGAGCAAGTTGGAATTCTAAGAAAGCTTTGGTCGGAATACTACAACCAACACGACCTAAGGCAATGCGAGCATCGGTAAATTGTTTTAGCTTTTCCCACTGATCTTGGTGTGTAGGAGAGGGAAATTGATGATCAACTTGAAGTTTCATAATTATGCTCCTAGTTCATCAATAATCGTGAGAATTGATCGGGCATATGATCAGACCAACAGATTTGTGCATTTTGTTGCTTGAAAATCCCTTGTTGTTCTAACCACGCTGCAAACTCTGGTGCTGGTTTTAAGCCCAGCAGTTGTCTTAGATACAGTGCGTCATGAAAAGATGTTGTTTGATAGTTGAGCATGACGTCATCTGAACCAGGAATCCCCATAATAAAATTAAGACCTGCTGTACCGAATAGAGTGAGTAAGACATCCATATCATTTTGATCTGCATCGGCATGATTGGTATAGCAAATATCACAACCCATCGGTAAACCTAGAAGTTTTCCACAAAAGTGATCTTCTAAACCAGCACGAATGATTTGTTTCCCATTAAATAGATATTCTGGACCTATAAAACCCACTACGGTATTGACCAATAGAGGTTTGAATTTACGTGCGATGGCATAGGCACGAGTTTCTAAAGTTTGTTGATCAACTCCATGATGAGCATTACTGGACAAAGCACTACCTTGTCCAGTTTCAAAATACATAACATTGTTACCCAATGTGCCACGCTTCAATGCCAGCGTTGCTTCGTATCCTTCTTGTAGTAAATCAAGTGATATTCCAAAACCCTCATTTGCTTTTTGTGTTCCTGCAATTGATTGAAACATTAGATCAATTGGTACATTTTTCTCAGCAAGTTGGATGCCTGAGCTAATATGTGTAAGTACACAGGATTGAGTCGGGATTTTATATTCTTGAATGATGTGATCTAAAAGTTTTAAAAGTTCAGCAAGATTGTGCAAGTTGTCGGTAGCAGGATTAATTCCAATTACTGCATCACCGTTACCATACATCAATCCATCCAAAATACTTGCAGATATTCCTAACAGATCATCAGTGGGATGATTAGGTTGCAAACGTGTTGATAGATGTCCTTTCAGACCAATTGTATTTCTAAATTGAGTAATCACCTCACATTTACTTGCAACATAAATAAGATCTTGATTGCGAATGATCTTGCTCACCGCTGCAACCATTTCAGAGGTCAAACCTGAAGATAATTTTCTTAATGTTTCTGTTGTGGCTTGTTCACTTAAGAGCCAGTTGCGAAAATCACCTACGGTGTAATGAGAAATAGGCGAAAATGCTTCCAGATTGTGTTTATCAATAATCAAACGGGTGATTTCATCTGCTTCGTAATCAACTACAGCCTCATTTAGAAATACTTTTAAAGGCAACTCGGCTAGAGCCATTTGTGCCGCAACACGTTCAGTAGCATCTTCTGCAGCAATGCCTGCCAATTCATCTCCTGAACGTTGTGGTGTCGCTTTAGCCATCAATGTCTTGAGATCATGAAAATGATTTTGATGATTATTGATCATCATTCGGTAGCTCATATTTTTATCCTTCTTCTTTGAGTCTTTGTTCGGCTGATTTTATATTTGCAAATTCTTCTTCTGGTGTGCCTTTAATAAGATGATAACGGCTATAAAGTAAAAAGTATGCGATAAAAACGGCATAAATTGTTGCTGCAATAAACCAAACCTCTGGATTTACGACAAAGCCAGCAATGACTGCAGCAATTGCTAAAATGAGTGCTACAGAAGAGGTGAGAAAGCCACCCGGTGTTTTGTATGGGCCAGGCATATCAGGTTTTGAAAATCGCAATTTGATATGTGAAAGTAGAATCAGTACATAAGAAATGGTTGCACCAAATACAGCGATTAAAATCAGTGCATCACCTTGTTTGGTCAATGACAGGAAAAAACCGATGATACCTGGGATAATAATTGCCAAATAAGGCGCTTTGTTTTTATTGGTCAATGATAAGGATGTAGGAAGATAACCAGCGCGTGATAATGCAAAAAATTGGCGAGAATAAGCATAAATAATGGAAAAGAAGCTTGCAATCAGTCCAGCTAAACCAACGAAATTAACAAAAGTTGCTAACCAAGAATCCTTACCATACACAGTAATGAGTGCATCAACTAAAGGGGCTCCAGAATTTTTTAATGTATCTGCACCTGCGGCACCAACACCTAAGATCAAAATCAGTAATGCGAAAGTCGTCAGGATCAACATTGCACCAATTAGTCCACGAGGGAGAGATTTCTGAGGTTCTTTTGCTTCTTCAGCTGCTAGAGGGACACCTTCAACGGCGAGAAAAAACCAGATGGCAAAAGGTACTGCTGCCCATATGCCTATATAGCCATTCGGTAAGAAGGCGTTTGCACCTGCTGCTGAAGTGGTAGATATATTAAAAAGATTAGAAAATTGGAAATGTGGCAGCATTGCTGCAATAAAAACAATCAATGCTAGAACTGCAATCGAAGTGATTGCAAAAATAATACTTAGCGCTTCACCAGCACCCTTTAAATGAATCCCCATAAAAATGAGATAACAGGCTAGATAAATCATCCACCCATTGATACCAAATAATGATTCACAATAAGCGCCAATAAACACAGCAATTGCAGCAGGAGCGATTGCATATTCAATCAATATCGCTGTGCCTGTCAGGTATCCGCCGAAAGGTCAAAATGCTAAACGTGCAAAACTATATCCGCCACCTGCAGTTGGCATCATAGTCGACATTTCTGACATTGATAGGCATAAGCACAAATACATAATCGCAACTATAATGGTGGCAATAAACATTCCGCCCCAACCACCTTGAGCTAGTCCAAAATTCCAAGCAGCGAAATCCCCTGAAATAACATAAGCTACACCGAGCCCAATCAATAACACCCAACCAACAGATCCTTGTTTAAGTTGGCGTTGTGAAAAGTATTCATCTGAGTTAATAGACGTATCATTTGCAGTAAATGAGGGAGATTTTGAGTGATTCATAAAACACTCCAAGAAGATTTATTCATCTTATGAACAGCAAAACTGATGCCTAAAATGTCGTTAGATGGGTTAGAAGAGTGTTTTTTATTCCATTTGGTAAAATATTTGGGGTTTTTATAAATTTATGGCTATTTTTTATACACTGAATTTGTTTGTTTTTAGCGCTGATGGCTTGGCTTTTTTTAGAAAATGCTAAAATTTGGTGCATTTTTAAATTTAAGCTGACCAAATCAGAACTAGTTCATAACTGCTCTGATTCAATCAGCCAAATATAAATATGATTATTGAATTTTTTGTTCTAACCATTGGAACAATTGTTGGTAAACGTTTTCACGAACAGATGGCGCCGACAGAACAAGATCATGTAAACCATTATGAATTGCTAAAGTTTGTACATCACCTTTCATTTTCTTAGCATTGTGAATCATATCTTTCACATCAAGAATCACATCGCTTTGCTGCGCATCTATACCCCATTTTTTAGGATATTTAGATTGATGGGAATGCATGATCAGCGTTGGAATTTTCAAACTTACACCACGATGAATTTCTTTTTGCGCTTCATGAATCGCGTGAACGAAACACAAATGTACAAATGGCATAGATTTAGGTTTCCAATCTAAATTGAAATCCCACTCTCCATAAAAGTCTTTATGCAAACTTGGGGTATACCAAGGGTTTAGTCCACTTGGAAATTTGGCATTGGGTAAATGTTTACCTGCTTCACTTAATAGAGGAATACCGACTTTTTTCTCAATCACACTTTTATAAAAGTCATAAAATGGGCTATTTGCCCATAATGCTTTAATTAAACGATGATCAGGATAATGCGCAGCATATAAGGTTGAGATGAGTCCACCCGTTGAATGTCCTGCCAATAGAACTTGATTATGATTTTCTTTAGCTATGATCTCGAGTGCTTTACTGATTTCAGCATCATATTCTCTTAAATCAAGTACATAATACAATTTCTGATGCGGAAGCTTTGAACGACCATATTTTCTTAGGTCGAGCGCATAAAAGTCATAACCATGTTGATTAAATTTTTCAGCCATTTCAGTTTGAAAAAAATAATCAGCAAAACCATGAATATACAAAACAGCTTTTTTTGTTGGGTTGTGGGCTTTTTTTCGAATTAATGTTGCCACGACTTTGCCATCGTAATCATCAGCAAAATTTAAAGTCAGTTGCTGATAATCCTCACCTAATATATCTGTTTGATATGTATGAAGGTTTGAAGTATTCATTGTTATAGATCGAGTCAAAATTCATTAGCAAACACATTAAATGAAAACCATAAGTTGTCAATCCAAATCTGCGACATTGGCAGTTCTCTAAACAGCTAGATTTTTATTTTTATTAAAAAATCGTTAAGCTATGTGCTGTTGTTTTTGACTGACGAAATTATGAAACAAGAAACTGCACTGAATATACTCAAAGCTGGGGAAAATGTTTTCCTAACAGGTTCAGCTGGTGCAGGTAAAACCTATACGCTCAATCAATACATCATGTACCTCAAGGCGCGTAAAGTTCCAGTAGCGATCACTGCATCCACTGGAATTGCCGCGACGCATATGAATGGTATGACTATTCATACTTGGGCAGGGATTGGAATTAAAGATAGCTTGAGTGATGATGATCTTAAGCGTATGAAAGAGCGTAAGTATTTAAAAGAACATTTAGAAAATGCTCAGGTTCTTATCATAGATGAAATTTCAATGCTGCACGCTAAGCAGCTAAATCTTGTTAATCAAGTCTTAAAATATTTTAAAGAAAGCGATGAGGCTTTTGGTGGCATACAAGTGATTGTTGCGGGAGATTTTTTCCAGTTACCACCCGTAGGTCGAAACGGTGAAGCCAACCGTGATAAATTTTGCTTTATGTCTGATGCATGGGTTGAAGCTAAATTTCGAGTTTGCTATTTAACCGAACAACATCGTCAAGACGATGAAATTCTTAACCAAATTTTAAACGCTATTCGTGCTCAAAGTATTGAAAATCACCATATCTCAGCTTTGCAGCAGTCTAAACATCACGATATAGGTGAGACGTTTACACGTCTTTACACACACAATATGGATGTTGATAACATCAATTATCAGCATTTGAATGAAATTGATAACGAGAGTCATCAATTCAATGCGGTTGTTGATGGGAATGAAAAACTGATTGAAACCTTGAAATCATCTGTTCGCGCCCCTGAAGAACTTACCTTAAAAAAGCATGCCAAAGTTATGTTTGTAAAAAACAATTTTGATATGGGATATATCAATGGAAGCTTGGGAGAGGTGATTGGCTTCGAGGAAGATGATACACAAGGGATCTTGCCAAAAGTAAAATTGACGGATGGAACAACATTATTGGTTGAGCCAGAAACATGGTCAATTGAAAATGAAGCAGGCAAAGTGATTGCAAGTTTTCAACAAATTCCATTACGTCTAGCATGGGCGATTACGATTCATAAAAGCCAAGGAATGACTTTAGAAGCTGCCGAAATCAATCTTACCCATACTTTTGAAAAAGGTCAGGGGTATGTGGCTCTTTCGCGTTTAAAATCACTAACAGGTCTAAAACTTCTTGGATTTAATGAGCAAGCTTTAGAGTTGGATAGTTTAGCAATAAAAGCAGATCGCCGTTTTCAAGAGCTTTCGAGTGAGGCGGAAATCAGCTTTGAACAAATGGATTTGACAACTCAACATAATGCCTTTATTCGACACTGTGGGGGGACTTTGAACCCGACTGAAATTAGTCGAAATGAGAAAAAATTAAGCAAAGGAGCTAAGCAAAATTATGCGGCTGCTACTTTGGATGAAACGAAGGCATTGTTTGAGGGTGGTTATGAAATTGAAGATATTGCTCACGAGAGAGGTTTGACTCCAGCTACCATCATCAATCATTTATCGCGCCTTCACAAAGAGCAAGGTTTGGATATTTCAGTTGCACATCCTGGTGATGAAGTTGTTGAGGAAGTTCGAAAAATCTATAAACGATTGAGCAAGCGTAAAAATCCAGAACATTTTACGGATGATGGCTCTATTAAATTACGCCCGATTGTTGAAGCAACTAGTCCGAGAATGGCTTATGATCAGGTGCGTTTGGCATTGTTATTTATAGAATAGGACGATCATATGCCTCATATCATAGTGAACTATTCAGCAAACTTGATTGATTTAGATGAAGTTCAATTATTAGAGCGAATTAATTCAACATTACTTGACTCGAAGCAATTTGTCGAACAGGACATTAAGTCACGAATTTTCAAAGATCAGAGTTTTTTAATTGGAATAAATCTGCCTTTAGAAGCATATATTCATCTCAAGTTATATCTGTTAAGTGGGCGAACTGCAGAACAGAAAAAGCAACTTGGTGAAGCACTTTTACAGGCACTTAAAATAAAAAAATATTTACAATCTGAATCAGATTTTAAAACACAAATTTGTGTTTAAGTTGTTGATATACCTAAAGAAAATTATTTTAAGTCTACCGTATGATTGAAATTACGAGATTAATTTTGAGAATTCAACAGATTAGTTAATTTGTTGCAATAAATTAACATTAAAAATATAGACAGATTAGTCTATCGTTTATAGAATGCGCGAAATTTAAGTCAATATTAAATAACAAGAGATGTTGAATAATATATTTCGCGCATTAGATCAATTAGGCATCACTTCACAAAAACGTGCCCTCCATATTCAATTTTCCAATCCTATATTAAATGCCAAAGTCTTTTTACAACGCATAGATGGGCAACATGAAATCAATCAAGGCATCCGTGCGGAACTGATTTGCTTATCCACTGATGCTACGATTTCATTAAAACAATTCATTGGTAGCCAAGTCGCGGTTGATCAAGTCACTGACTCAGGACAATTGTTTCGCACTACAGGTCTTATTACTCAGGCCTTTCAGGGCCAATCCGACGGCAGTTTAAGCCTCTATAAACTTACACTTGAAGATCCTACTGCACTGTGGAAAAAACGTCGCAATAGCCGTGTGTTTATCAATAAAACTGTGGTTGATGTTATAGAGATTGTATTTAAAGAATGGCAACAAAAAAGCCCACTCTTCGCTGCGAGCCTAAGCCTTGATTTAAATGGACTACAACAATACGATGGTGTCCGTCCATTTATCATGCAACACAACGAAACGGACTATGAGTTCTTAACTCGATTATTACGTAGTGAAGGCATCAACTGGCTTATTGATGAAGCACTGCTGATCGTGCCAAACAGCAGTGCAGCCATCCAACCCCAAAAACTCCGTCTGATTGATGACAACAGTCAATACCGAACTTTAGCGCGTCGACAGATTCGATACCGTCGCAGTAACGCCACAGAACAATATGACAGTATGACTAGTTTGATAGGACAACGCTCACTGCAACCCAATAGTGTGTATATCCAACGCTGGCAAGCTGATGT
>NZ_MELG01000095.1:7892-10584 GCF_001767535.1 Acinetobacter sp. GWC1_38_13
GAGTGACCGCATCAGGCAACTCACAAATCGAAAAGTTTAACCAAATCTTAGGACACTATCACGACCTACAATCCAAATACTTCACCGCTCAAACTACGGTACGTGATACACAAGTAGGCTACTGGTTTCAACTGACTGAACATCCTGAAATAGACCAACACAGTGGATCAGATCAAGAATTTCTGATTACAGGCAAAAGCTACTATAATCAAAACAACCTTCCCAAAGATCTGAACCAGCAAATTAACCAATTGCTGCAACAAAGCAATTGGCAAAATGCCAATATCCAAACCAATAAAGAAGAACGCCAAGCCAATACACTGACCTTACAACGCCGTAACATCAAAACAGTCCCTGAATATCAACCAGAGCAACACCGACCCACAGTACACCCACAACGCGCTAAAGTGGTAGGGCCAAGCGGTGAAGAAATCCATGTGGATGAATGGGGCCGTGTCAAAGTCCGTTTCTTGTTTACCCGTAGTGAAGACCATAACCACGATGGTGGTGCGGGGGCCAATGACAACGATACCGATTCAGCCTGGGTCGATGTACTGACCCCTTGGGCTGGTGAAGGCTATGGTGCACGCTTCCTGCCACGTATCGATGAAATCGTGGTAATTGACTTCTTTGATGGCAACATTGACCGTCCATTTGTGGTCGGACGCATTCACGAAGCCCATCGCAGTCCAACCAAGTTTGACAATGCCGGCAAGCTGCCAGACACCAAAAAACTGGCAGGGATTAAGTCCAGAGAATATCAGGGCGAAGGTTTTAACCAACTGCGTTTTGATGACACTACAGGTCAGATCAGTGCGCAACTGCAAAGCAGTCATGCTGCCAGCCAGTTGAATCTTGGTAAACTGAGCCACCCAAAAGCTACAGCGGAAAGCGAAGACCGCGGTGAAGGCTTTGAATTGCGTACAGATCAATGGGGTGCAGTACGTGCAGGTGAAGGTTTACTCGTTTCCACGCATAAACAGGATAAGGCGCAAGGTGAACATCTTGATGTACAGCCTGCCAAGCAGCAGCTGGAAGGCAATCAAAACAATGCCAAAGCCTTAAGTGAAGTGGCCAAGAACCAGCAGACCGATGAAATTGAATCCGTTGATCAACTCAAAGAATTCGCTGAGCAGATTCAAGATAAAATTGCTCAATTTAAAAAATCACTATTATTGCTGAACTCACGTGCGGGTATTGGTTTAAGTACCAATGAAGATATTCATTTATCTGCGGATGGGCAGATCAACCAGTTTGCAGGTGATAGTATCAATTTAAGTACACAGAAGAACCTGATTACGCATGCACAAAACAGGATTAGCCTGTTTGCCGCAGAGAGTGGGATTAAGCAGGTTGCTGCCAAAGGTAAGTTTGAGGTTCAGGCTCAATCGGATGGCATGGACTTACTGGCCAAGCAAGGCATTCAGATTATTTCAACCGAAGACCGCATTGAGATCACTAGCCCCAAAGAAATTGTGATTACTGCCGGTGGTTCTCAGATCAAACTGAATGGTTCAGGTATTTTCCCTGTGACCAGTGGCAAGTTTGAAGCAAAAGCAGGGCAGCATTTGTTTATGGATGGGGCAACTATATCACCACAAATGCCTGTTTTGCCTGAAATGGATAACCCCTATATTCTTCAATATTTAGTTAAAAATAAAGAAAATCAGGCATTAATGAAAAGACCTTATCTTCTTATTGATGAAAGTGGGAATATCCAAAAGGGTGTAACGGATAGAAATGGGTTTATGAATTTAAAAACCACGGCTTCAGCTCAATCCCTGACAACAAGGGTCATGGTCAATGAGATTGAAGAAGCTGAAGAAGATGGAAATGCGGAAGAATAAGGAGCAGATATGCATCACAGTCGATTAAAGCTTAATGTACAAGCTCCTTTAAAGTTAAAAGATTTGACATATAAGTTTGTTGTTCATAACAAAAGTACGAATAAACAAACAATTTTTGAAGGCCGTTTTGATGAACAAGGTTTTACTCAATGGTATGAAATTCATAATATAAATACTGTTTTGATTTATGAGGTTTATATTCGGGGAGAGCTACTGCAAAAAATTTCTGCCAAAGCCTATTCAACAAAAAGTAATTGGAGTGCTTTTAGCATAAAAACGATAAGTGTGATTACTAAAAAAGCTACTGAAAACATTAAAGAAATTTATTTAAACGATGGTAAAGTTGGTTGGTATTTGGTTAAACAAAAAGAAACAATGATGGATTGGTCTAAACGAGTATTTAAACGTCCATTAACAAGTTCTGATTGGGATGTTTTAAGAAGTAACAATGCACACATTGAAAATATCGCGCCTATAAAAATTTTAATACCAGGCCAAATTCTTATTTTGTCTAACAGTACTACTGCAAAGGACTTAGCTGATTATCGTGTAAAAGCAAGTCAAGCTGAGTCTAAATTAAAATCGCTGTTAAAAGACTCGAGTTTTGATCCTTTATATTTTGCTAACACATACGATCAATTACAAGAAATAAAGAAACAGAGTGATCTAGTTGGTTTTGTCAAGGAACCCATAACTCCTGATTTTCATGAACTTTTTGCAGAAAATTTAAAAAAAGATCCATTTGTTTTTGCTGCAAAAGAAGGGGTGGATAGCACTGCTGTCCCACAAATATCACAAGAAGAACCTCAATTGAGGTTCTTCTTGTTTTCGCCATTTTTTATCAG
>NZ_MELG01000096.1:0-7527 GCF_001767535.1 Acinetobacter sp. GWC1_38_13
CTTGCGACACTAAACTGGGTAGATTGGTTCAATAAAAAGCGTGTACACAGTGCACTGGGTTATGTGTCGCCTTTTGAGTTTGAAGCAATGTACTATGATAAAATTAATCTGTTAGGTCAGGTGGCCTAACTTAAATAAAAAGTCTCCGACAAACCCGGTACGGTTCACATGTTCAAAAAAGCATTGTTCTTATTCGATATTTTCATAAAGAAATAATAATTTATGCATTAGCTTAATTTAGACTATTCAGTAAACACTAAATAAAATGTTTACCAAAAAAATTTATAGCGCGACTCAAGACCTCTTGAGGAGCGCTTTAAAAAAATGCGTGGAAGCTTTTCCGGTCATAAAAAATATTTAGATGAGCAATCTGATTAAATATAGGGATTAAATCAAGTAAGATTTACAGTAATTAAAATTGTTGTGGCATCTATGAAAGATCATCTGAAATCTCTGCGCAGTGACATTCGTCGAAAACGTAAAAATGTCAGTATTTCACAACATAAAAAAAACGAACATCAGATCTTAAACAGACTTAAAAACACCCCACAATTTAAAACGTCTCAAAAAATTGGTCTGTACCTAGATGCATTTGGGGAAATACGTACTCAAAAAATTATTCAACTTTGTTTCCAACATCACAAAGATGTTTATTTACCCATGATTTGCAACATGAATCAGAATTTAGTCTGGGTAAAAATCAATCTCCAACAATATAAAAACAAACGCTTTTCCCATCATCCTTTGGGTATGAAAGAACCAATGGCTAGTCGTGGACATCATGTTTCAAAGTTGGATCTTTTGATCATGCCCCTACTCGCTTGTGATCATCATGGTACTCGAATTGGTATGGGTGGCGGATTCTATGACCGTACTCTTGCATCAGCCCGCCATTTTCCCTTTCGTTTAGGGATAGCACATGATTTTCAATATATTGAAGAAACTTTACACCGCAACATCTGGGACCAACCACTTGATGCACTCATCACACCATCTCACAAACATTATTTTTAGAGTTATTTGAATATTAAAACCAACTAATTTTGTCTTTTTTTATATTTTCTACTCTAAAACCCTTGTAATTTTTGAAATGCACATCACTATAAAAACATGGCAACACCGTTGTCACTCATTAGGAGTGCCCATGTCTGAATATATTTTAAATAATGAAACAAGCTTAGAGCCACAGGTTCCAAGTGTATTACCACTATTAGCATTGCGTGATGTTGTGGTCTATCCACACATGCAAATTGCGCTATTCGTGGGTCGTGAAAAATCGATCAATGCAGTGGATGTGGCTCGTAACGGTGACAATTTAGTATTTGTAGTTGCGCAAAAAGATTCGCTTACAGAAGAAATTGATCACGATAATCTGTATCAGTACGGAACTGTGGCTAAAATCGTTCAAGTGGTCAATCATGAGAATGATGAAAACTGCATTAAAGTATTGATTGAAGGACTACATCGTTCGAAGCTAGAGCGTATCATTGATGGTGAAGAGTATCTGACTGCTGAACATCATTTAAGCCCAATGACAGTGGACTTGGATCAAGAAAGTAAAGAAACTCGCTTAAATGAATTACGTACACTCTTTGCTCAATATGCAGAAGCTAAACTTCGGAATGCACGAGAACTTGTTGCGGCTGCAAACAAGATTGAAGATCTTCTGCAATTGATGTTCTTCGTTGCAACTCGTGTGCCTTTAAATATCGAAGTCAAACAGAAATTTTTAGAGCACGATGAGTTCGAGGCACATTTACAAGAGTTGATGGGTTATTTGATGAATCAATCTGCTGAACAGCAAATTGAACAAACCCTACACGACAGCGTTAAACGTCAGATGGAAAAAAACCAACGTGAATACTTTCTAAATGAAAAAATGAAAGTCATTCAACGTGAACTGTCTGATATGAACGGCGGTGCTGAGGATGATGTTGCTGAGATTGAGAAGCGTCTTGCTGAAGCTGACTTACCTGAACATGTACGTAAAAAAGCTGAAGCTGAGTTTCGTAAACTCAAAGCAATGCAACCTGCTTCAAGTGAAGCGGCAGTTGTTCGCAACTATTTAGAAGTGATTCTAGATACACCTTGGAACAAGGCAAGCAAAGTCAGCATTAACTTGGCAAAAGCACAAGAAATTCTGGATGCAGATCATTACGGTCTAGATGACGTTAAAGATCGCATTGTTGAATACCTTGCTGTTCAATCACGTGTGAAAAAACTCCGTGGTCCTATTCTTTGTCTAGTTGGTCCTCCGGGTGTAGGTAAAACCTCACTAGGTGAATCGGTTGCTAAAGCAACAGGTCGTGAGTTTGTACGCATGGCGCTAGGTGGCGTGCGTGATGAAGCTGAGATTCGTGGTCATCGTCGTACTTACATCGGTGCGATGCCAGGTAAAATTGTGCAGTCTTTAACAAAAGTCGGTGTGAAGAATCCATTATTCTTGCTCGATGAAATTGACAAGATGGCACAAGACTATCGTGGCGATCCTGCTTCTGCATTGCTTGAAGTATTAGATCCATCACAAAATAGCAAGTTCAACGATCATTATTTAGACCTTGATCTTGATCTTTCAGAAGTAATGTTCATCTGTACAGCTAACAGCATGAATATTCCTGAAGCTTTGCTGGATCGTATGGAAGTCATTCGTCTACCGGGTTATACCGAAGATGAAAAAGTAAATATTGCTGAACGCTACCTTGTTCCGAAAGCAATCAAGAACAATGGTTTACGTGCAAAAGAATTAACAATTCATGAAGAAGCGATTCGTGACATCGTGCAACGTTATACACGTGAAGCTGGTGTACGTAGTCTAGAACGTGAAGTGTCTAAAATTGCACGTAAAGTTGTTAAAGAAGCAGTCAGCAAAAAATCTAAAAACTTACAGCTTGATGTGACATCGGCAAATCTTCCTGAATACTTAGGTCCACATAAGTTTGACTTTGGTATCGCAGAAGATGAAGCTCAAGTAGGTCGTGTAAATGGCTTGGCTTGGACATCTGTTGGTGGTGAGTTATTGACTATTGAAGTCGCAGCTGTAAAAGGTAAAGGGAAATTCATTACTACGGGTTCGCTCGGTGATGTAATGAAAGAGTCAATTACCACTGCGATGACAGTTGTTCGTACTCGTGCTGATGAATTGGGTATTGAAGCATCACGTTTCGATGAAACTGATGTCCATGTCCACTTACCAGAAGGCGCGACACCAAAAGATGGTCCATCGGCAGGTTTAGCTTTGACTACAGCGCTAGTGTCAGCGTTTACTGGTATCGCAATTCGCCCAGATATTGCGATGACAGGTGAAACTAGCTTAGGCGGTCGCGCATTACGTATTGGCGGCTTAAAAGAAAAACTTTTAGCAGCTCACCGCGGTGGAATCAAACTTGTATTTATTCCACAAGACAATGTACGTGACTTGGCTGAAATACCTGATAACGTAAAAGAAGGTTTAGAAATCAAAGCTGTGAAAAGCATTGATGAAATCTTACCTTTGGCGTTGACAGATACACCAAAGCCATTGCCTAAGACACCAATTGTTAAACCAGTTGAAGATGCAAAAGCTGCACGTCATTGATGTAAAGATCATGATTAAAGAGAGAGCTTCGGCTCTCTTTTTTGTTACATAATTTGATTGAAAAACAACCAATTTATTGCATAATAAAATAGAGTCGATAAAAATAAAGGCTAACATTGACTCTGAAACTAATTTTTAGTGCCCTCTGAACTCCAGACGGAAGGCACTTTGATCGCAGCTCATACACATTTTGAGCTGCGTTTTTTATGGCGAGTATAAATTTTCTTTTTTTAGTTTTTATTACAGCTATTACTTAGATCTAAATTACCTAGCAACTTCGACTCAGTTTATAATCCGCATAAATTATTTTTACCTTTAAATTTTATGAAGATTCGTATTCTGACTATTGGGCAAAAAATGCCTGCATGGGTTCTCACTGGGTTTGAGGATTATTTCAAACGAATTCAGCCTTTCGTTCAAACCCAAGTCATTGAATTACCTATGGCTAAACGTGGTAAAAATGATTCAGAAGCAGATATTTTAAAATATTGTCAAATCGAAGGTGAGAGTATCTTAAATGCGCTCAAACCTAATGAAACCCTAATTGCACTGGAAGTCGGTGGCAGAGAACTCAGTACAGAAAAGCTTGCCGATACCATGAAACAATGGATGCTTGATGGTAACGATATTGCACTCGCAATTGGAGGACCTGACGGACATTCTGATGCAGTACGCAAAGCAGCAGCATGGCATTGGTCTTTATCTAAATTAACGATGCCTCACCCAATGGTTCGAATCTTATTAATTGAACAATTGTATAGAGCCATGAGCATTAACCATAATCATCCCTACCATCGTGCTTAACGTTGAATATGGTTGTTCTGATTATAGAACAATCTGTTGAGTTTAATCCGCTATCATTGTCTTGATGTTTTTGTCAGGATAAATAGGTAATTTCGATCAGGTGCCCCATTATGAATGTGCAAACTTTACCAGGCTTATTTATCTCCCACGGTTCGCCTATGCTTGCACTAGATCCAGAGCAGGTTGGTCCTGCACTACATCGCTTGAGTATCAACTTACCTGAGCCACAAGCGATTGTTGTCATGTCTGCACACTGGGAAAGTCAAGTTCTTGAAGTCAATATTGCCACTCGACCAGATACTTGGCATGACTTTAGAGGTTTTCCTAAAGAGCTTTATGAAATTCGCTATCCAGCACCAGGATCACCAACAATTGCTGAAAAAATATTATCCATGTTTGCAGAAGCTGGTATTCAGGCACATGCCAATAGCACACGTCCTCGTGATCACGGTGTATGGATGCCTTTATTACATATGTATCCAGATGCAGATATTCCAGTGATAGAAATTTCACTGCCAACAAAAATGAATGCAAAAGAAATTTACAAGATTGGACAAGCTTTATCTCCCCTGCGTGAACAACAGATTTTATTAATCGGATCAGGAAGCATAACGCACAATTTGGCTGAGTTGTCATGGCATACAAATGCTCAAGTTCCTACTTGGGCTAGTACTTTTAGAAATACTGTCGTCAATCGACTCCAACATCAAAATTTTGATGCTGTCCTTGATTGGCCTTCATTGCCATTTATAGAACGTAACCACCCTACGCTTGAGCATTTTGCCCCACTTTTTTTCGCTATGGGCACAGGTCATCGATTTAATATCGTGCACAGTAGTTTCTCGATGGGCTCACTTGGCATGGATATCTATCGTTTCGACTAAAGATGATTATTTACCAAATATTTAAATCGAGGTTTAACAATTTCGTTTAAACCTCAGTATCTATTATGCTTTTCTAAAAATTACAATCAGATACATTTAACAAACTTAACCGCTAACTGGATTACATTTTCTTTTTTAATAATACTTTAAGCTTAAGGCTGTGATTTATTAACTGTTGTTTTAACGATGAAAATTAAATATTTAGTTCTTGCTCTACTTCCTCTTTCTTTGATGGCTTGTCAAACAGTACAAAATGTAACTGACGGTGTAGTTTCTCAAATCAATTCAAATGCTGAAAAAAATCTAACTGAATATAATTGGACTTATCAAGGTTCTACAGCTTCAAAACCATTAGTGCTTTCATTTAACGCTGATCAAAGAGTAACGATTCAAACAGGTTGTAATAATCAAGGTGGAACTTGGAAAGTTGAAGGCAACAAAATTGTCACCTCACCTCTTGTTTCAACCATGATGGCGTGTGCTAATGATTTAATGCAACAAGAGCGTTTGTCATCTGATATTTTTAGCGAAAAGAAAGTACC
This sequence comes from Acinetobacter sp. GWC1_38_13, assembly GCF_001767535.1. Lineage (NCBI taxonomy): Bacteria > Pseudomonadati > Pseudomonadota > Gammaproteobacteria > Moraxellales > Moraxellaceae > Acinetobacter > Acinetobacter sp. GWC1_38_13. The sequence goes on from NZ_MELG01000096.1 coordinate 5,805, forward strand.
TTTTTCACTTAGTACAAGCAATGATCAAGCAATCCTGACTGTAACAGACAGCAAAGGGCAAAAACATGTATTTACAGGAACTAAAATTGTGAATGCAAATGTATTAAGCAATTACATATGGTCATACCAACCGACAAATACACAAAAACCTATCGTTCTAACATTCTTAAATAATGATCGCTTATCAGTAGATACAGGCTGTAACCGCTTAAATACATCTTGGAAAGTCGAGAATGGTTTGATCGTGACAGGTGATGGCGCATCAACGATGATGGCATGTGAACCAGCACTGATGCAGCAAGAGAAGTTTGCAGGTGAATTATTACAAAAACGTCAAATCCCATTTGAAGTGAATACTACAAACTTACACGAACCGACTTTGACGCTTACAGATGCTAAAGGTCAAAAATATAATTTCATCGGTAAAATGACACCTGAAACAAAATATCAATCAGAGCCTAAAACCGTATTTTTAGAAATCTCACCTGAAACTAAATCATGTACAGGCGTTGCACCACAAACTTGTATGCAAGTACGTGAAGTAAAATACGACGAAAAAGGTATCAAAACATATACTGATAAAAGCTGGTCTTTATACTATGGTCAAATCGAAGGGTTTGAACACAATCCTAAGCAACGCGTGATCGTACGTGTAAAACGTTTTGAGATAAAAAATCCGGCAGCGGATCAGTCAAGTCTTGCTGATGTATTAGATATGGTTGTTGAACAAGAAATCGTTAAATAATCATAATTTCAGTCAAAAAATCCGATGCAGATGCATCGGATTTTTTTGTTCAAAGATTAATAAATCCCTTGAGCTAGAATTGCATCTGCTACTTTGACAAAACCAGCGATATTTGCACCATCGACATAGTTCACAGTACCATCTTCTTGAGTACCATATCGTAAGCAGTTTGCGTGAATGTCTTTCATAATCGCATGAAGCCTTTCATCAACCTCACCATGTGTCCAACCAAAACGAAGAGCATTTTGTGACATCTCAAGACCTGACGTTGCAACTCCACCAGCATTTGAGGCTTTACCAGGAGCATAAAGAATCTTCGCTGCAATAAATTTTTCGACAGCTTCCAAGGTAGAAGGCATGTTTGCACCTTCAGCTACGCAGATTACGCCATTTGCTAATAGATTATCAGCATCGGCACCCGTTAATTCATTTTGTGTGGCACACGGTAGAGCAATATCAACAGCAATATGCCAAGGTGTCTGACCTTCAAAATACTCAAAACCATGCTTTGAAGCAAACTCAGAAATACGTCCACGTTGAACATTTTTGAGTTCCATTACTTCTGTAAGTAATTCTTCTGTAAATCCGTTCTTGAGATAAACAGTGCCATTTGAATCCGATAAAGTTACGACTTTTGCACCGAGGAACATGGCTTTTTCAGCAGCATATTGAGCAACGTTACCGGAACCTGAAATTGATACCGTTTTGCCATCAAAACTTTCGCCACGTGTTTTCAACATTTCTTCAGCAAAGTAAACCGTTCCATAGCCTGTTGCTTCAGGACGCATAAGACTACCGCCAAAGGAAATTCCCTTCCCAGTAAAAACACATGCAGTATCGTTACTCAACTTTTTCATCATGCCAGCCATGTAACCGACCTCTCGCCCGCCTACACCGATATCTCCCGCAGGAACATCTGTATTTGCACCTAAATGTCGATATAACTCAATCATCAAGGCTTGGCAAAAGCGCATCACT
>NZ_MELG01000097.1:0-39281 GCF_001767535.1 Acinetobacter sp. GWC1_38_13
GACCCAGGTCTACGTTTTGCGATCCGTGAAGGTGGTCGTACTGTAGGTGCTGGTGTTGTTGCTAAAGTAACTGCATAATCGCCTAGAGTGATCAAAAAAACACCCCTTATGGGGTGTTTTTTTATATCAATTGTTTGACAATTTTATTGAATAGTGTCCCAAACTGATACTTTGCTGTCCCAAACTGCACTTAATTGATCCATATAAAAACGTAATATAAAACTTAAGAAAACGAACAAAAGTGCTCAGAGAAAAAAGTTCACTGAAAAGGAGTAGGCGGCATGAATGCTAAAGTAAATATTTCAAATCGTGCAGGTGCAAGTTTCCCAGTACGTCGTATGAATTTTGATTTTGATCAAGTACCTGAATACTGGATGAGTGGCTCAGCAGGTCTTACACATTTTATGACTGCATTATCTGCTTTATTTCCAGATGGTGAGAAATTATTTATTGATTCAGTTCGTGCTGTGCGTTATCACCCAGCGATTAAAGAGAATGAAGAGCTGCAAAAAGAGATTAGTGCGTTTATTGGTCAAGAAGCAATGCATACTCAAGAGCATATTAATTTCAATGCTTCTGCTCAAAAATACGGTCATGATGTAAGAGCCTTAGAACAAATTACAGGTCGTTACATTCAATTTGCCTTAAATAATTTTTCGAAAATCGTAAAACCTTTTGGTATGACACGTGAGATGGTTGATCTCACCGCTACGACTGCTCTAGAGCATTTTACAGCGACGATTGCATCTGAATTATTGCGTAATAAGCATATTCAAGATTTGATGACAGATGACACAATGTCTTATATGTGGTTCTGGCATGCGGTTGAGGAGAATGAGCATAAAGCAGTTGCATATGATGTATATGAGTCTGTTTTTGGCACAGGAATTAAAGCATACAGCTTACGTACAACAGCGCTCGTATTTGCGATGACTTTAATTTTTATTCTTCAGTCATACTTCACTTTACGTTTGCTTAAGCAAGATAAAAAGCTAAATCTTAAAGAGTTGGGAATGATTTATAAGTATGGTTATAGTCCATCAAAAGGGATTATCGCAGGAATGGCAGGAGAAATGCTGGCGTACTTTAAACCACGTTTCCATCCGAATGATTTAGATACAGTTCAATTATTAAAAGATTGGAAAGCGAAATTAGGTTTGTAAGCCTTATTTTCTTCAATACTGTTTATTTTTAAAGGGCATGAATTTGCCCTTTTTCTATTTTAAATATTTTCATAAAAACTTGAAGACATGTCCTAAGATGATGCTTTTATGACCTTATCTGCACTTAATTAAAGCATGATAAACAGCGTATAAAATAAGAATGGATAAAAACAAAGAATGAATTCATCATTAAGGAGAATAAGGTATGAATGCTAAAGTCAATATTTCAAATCGTGCTGGCGCTAGTTTCCCTGTACGTCGAATGGATTTTGAGTTTGGTGATGTGCCTCGATATTGGGCAAATGGTGATGCTGCACTCACGCATTTTATGACTGCTTTATCAGCGCTATTTCCTGAAGGTGAACAATTTTTTGTAAACAGTACTCGTGCGGTTAGAAACGATCCTAAATTAGCTGACCCTCGTTTGCAGAAAGAAATTAGTGCTTTTATTGGTCAAGAGGCGATGCATTCTAAAGAGCATTTAGCGTTCAATGCATCTGCTCAAGCCTATGGTTATGATGTTCGTAAGATGGAAGAGCAAACAGGCAAAGTGATCAATTATGGTGTTAATGTAATTACTACATTACTTAAACCTTTTGGTTTCAACAAAGAAATGATTGGATTAACTGGAACATGTGCTTTAGAGCATTTTACCTCTACAATTGCTGAGGAATTATTAAGTAATCCAGATATCCAATCGATGTTCTTGGATGAAACCATGTATCATTTGTGGATGTGGCATGCTGTTGAAGAAAATGAACATAAAGCTGTTGCCTTTGATGTGTACGAGGCAATGTATGGTCAAGGTGCTAAAGCTTATTTTATGAGATCACTAGCACTTGTGATTGCAATGGGTCTGATTTTTATTACCCAATCCTATTTCACTGTAAAACTACTCAAAACTGATGGAAAACTAACGTGGCGTGACACGAAATATATGCTGAAATTTATGTATGGTTATAAAGGTTTTATGACCCGTCAAATACCAACTTTACTGGCGTTCTTAAGACCTAAATTCCATCCAAATGACTACGACACCACTGAATTATTAAATAAATGGCGTGCCGAGTTAGGTTTTAATCCTCACTAAATAAAATGGGCAATCAATCAGATTGCCCATTTTTTTATTTAAATTTGGTTTTAAATTGTCGATAATCTGCCAATTAGGTTTTTGACAAGGTGTTCACGTGATTCGATTGATGCAAGAAAAGGATTTGGATAAAGTTGCTGAGATTGAATGTTTAGTTCAAACACATCCGTGGTCTAAAAAACAATTTCAGGAGTCTTTGCTTTCTTACCAATGCACAGTCTATGAAACTAAAAATCAAATAGTAGGATTCTGTATTTTACAGCCTGTGTTAGATGAAGCTAATTTGTTACTGATGGCGATCCATCCAAGCCAGCAGGGCAAAGGTCTTGGATACGAGTTGTTAGATTATTCAATTCAACTTTTAAAAAATAATCCTATCCAAATTTTTTTAGAAGTACGTCAAAGCAATCATGCTGCAATTCGTTTGTATGAAAAAATGGATTTTCATCAAATAGATTTACGCAAAAATTATTATCCCAATTTGGATGGTACAAAAGAGCATGCTGTGATTATGGTCAAAACATGCACTGATGATTTCGCGTCTTTATTTAAATCCTAAATTATTTAATGATTAGATCATCCCACTCTGAAGGTAGTGTACTCATGAGTGAGTTTCCGAGTTGATGAATTTCTTTCTCAGATAATGGGCGATTGAGTCTACGCCATTGACCATCTAGTAATAGTTCAAGTGGTGTGTATTGTGACTTGTAGTTCATTTTCGCTGAGTGTGGCACCCAATAACCAAGATACAAATAATCAAGATTTAGAGTTTTTACATATTCAATTTGTTTAAGAATGGCATAAACGCCCAAGGAGCGACGTTGTTCATCTGGGTCAAAGAATGTGTAAACCGCAGATAAACCATCATCCATCAAATCACAAGTAGAGACCGCAATTAGTTTTTGGTCTTTCCATAATTCGATAAAAAAACTTTCTGTGCAACTGTGAACGAGAAACTTCTCGAACTGATCATAATTGGCTGGATACATATCACCATCTGAATGTCGCTCGTTTATATATCTCTCATAAAGCTGATAATGTTGTTCTGTCGCTTGCGTGGTAGGCAAGATATTCATGCTTAAATCTTGATTGCGTTTCCATGCCTTTTTTTGGCTGCTATTCATTTGAAATTCTTGAATAGGGACTCTACACGACAAACATTGACGACATAAATGACATTCTGGGCGATAAACAAAGTCACCACTGCGACGAAAACCAACACGTGACAGTTCAGATAATGTCACCACATCAATGCGATGAATTGGATCTAAGAACACCATCCGAGCTGATTTGTTATCGAGGTAACTACAGTCATGTGGTGGAGTAATGTAATACTGTAAGTCATTTAAAAGGGACTTGGGTTGGTATGATTTCATTAATCTGTCCCTCCAAGGTGTTAATCCATTAACCGTCTAATTTTGAAAAAAGAGCTATTGTTTTACTTGAAAATACACGTTCTTGATAACTTTTCCAATTGATAGAGGGGGTAATAATTACATCTTGTAACGATTTTAAATAGGCTTGGCGAGAAAGTGTACGTGCTCCAAGACTTAAAAGGTGATCGTTGACCAATTGGCAATCGATCCAAGGCAGTTGATTTTCCTGTCCAATTAACATCAGTGTATAGAATGCCATTTTAGAGACATCTGTTTCGGTGCTAAACATCGACTCACCAAAACATCCTTTACCAATAGTGACACCATACAGGCCACCTACAAGCTGTTCATTATTCCAGACTTCGACACTATAGGCATATCCTGCTTTAAATAGAGCTGAATATCCTTCAATTATATCTTCACTAATCCATGTCTCATTTGCATAACTTCGTGGTAACGAACAGGCACGAATGACTTGTTCAAATGCATGATTAATCGTAATTCGATAATCATGTTTTTTCATATTTCGTAGTAAGGATTTGCTCGGTTTATATGCCTCTGGTTCGATAATGCAACGTGGTTCAGGACTCCACCAACAGATAGGTTCATCTTCGTTGAACCATGGAAATAATCCATGTGTGTAGGCTTCAAATAATGTAGACGGTGAAAGATCTGCACCAATACAGATGAAACCATGTCCCTCAGGATCTGCTTCAATAGGATCAGGAAAAATATATTGAGAGGGTGGAAGTTGATGCATAATAAAATGAATATGGAAAGGATTCAGATTAAATTAATCTAAGAAAGGTCGAATGGCAAATCTAGTACTTCACCATTCGATCATCAGTATTTAATTAAATAAACGTAATTGTTTCGCGATTTCCAACTTCTTACTTTCTAAAAATACTTGGGCTTTAGATTGGATAATTTCAATGCTTTTAACTTGATCTGAAACCGTTTGACCATCTTTATCTAAAACTAACCATCCAAGTTGTTGGATGACATCTTGCACATAGTAAGCAAAATCTGTTGCAGTCGTTAAACCATCTATAAAATGAGCGCGATAAAATAATTGATGAAAATGTTCAGTCGGTATACCAATGCCTGTGATTGGACTAATTAAAACGCCATAGTTTTGATGAAAACTCGCTTGTTTTAAAATGTAATGATTCAGATTATGGCAATGCTCGAACATTTTTTGAGATGGTTCATTATTTTGACATGGTTGAGCTAGTCCAAGATGGCACAGGATAACGAGCGCATTTAAGATTTTTGCATAGTGAAGCTCGGGAAAACTAGCTTCCAAATCTGCAATAGTGAGCGGTTGATAGTTAACTTCAGCAAATCGATTGCCAATTGGTTGATAAATTTCCTCTATCAAATTGAATGTCCCCAATAGTCCTGTAATGCTACTCGGTAATTGCTCTTTGGCTGTTAGAAGCACAAATGCTGTTTTTCGGAGTTTTGCTTGGACTTGTAATGGGGTTAAATTATTTTTACCTCGAATAAATAAATCTCGTCTAAATTGTGTGTTGGCAAAATAATCTCGGCACTGTTCTTTGAAAATCGGGTGTTCAATCGCATTTAGAAATTGCTGATGTTCTTCTGAAAAATTAATGTTATCTAGATGCGTTCCTAAGTCTGTAGACCCAGCATAAGATAATTTAATTTCATCTAGGATTCTGACTACTTGCTGAAATGAAAAGCATTGCCAATCTTGATTCAAATATTCATGAATTAAGTAATTTGGATTTTGTTGTTTGAGATCGACTACTTTTTGCAAAGCATTGGGATTTCTTTGAGCAAAGATTGGATTTTGTTTAAGTAGTTCTTCGCTAAAATTTAATGCTTCATTCACTTTTTGCAGTGGATTTGTACTTTTGCTATTAAATTTAAAATGACTATGAAATAACTCGCGTATAGGCATATTGGCAGCCCAACCCGTCACGCAGTTATAACTGATATAGACAATACCATTGGGTTTTAAATATTTGCGAATGAATTTCAAAATGATGTGTTGGTTTTCATAGCTTATCCAGCTCCATATTCCATGTAGGCTAATTGAATCAAACATGGGTAAATCATTTCGATTTAATAATTCTTCAAAGCTATCATCAAAAAATATGGCTTAGTTTGGCTATGTTGTGCTAATTGGTTGGCATGAGCTGCATGTGCGGGGTTAAAGTCAGTACCGTAAAAATTGGCATCAGTACTTGCTGCATGTATGTTGATGCTGACACCTTGCCCAAAGCCAAGTTCACAATGTGTTTGATTTGTCTGAATATCTGGACTATCTATCCCATTTAAAAGTAAACAGAATTTTTGGAAGTTAGGGCTAAGATCACGATAATAGCCATAGGTGTAATTGACTTCAGTTTGGTAGCCATTGGTCCATGTTGTTGTCATGTATTCATCCAAAATATAATTGTTGTTAAATAAAGCCATGTTTTTGATTGTATATATCATTTAACAAAAAAAGCCACCATAAAAATGGTGGCTTTTTAAACTTAATGTAAATTAGTTTAAATTATCAAGATACTTCTCAGCATCTAATGCTGCCATACAGCCTGAACCTGCTGAGGTAATCGCTTGACGATAGATACTATCAGCAACGTCACCAGCAGCAAAAACGCCTTCAATTGATGCTGCTGTTGCATTACCCGAAGTGCCACTTTGAACTTGAATATAACCATCACGTAAGTTCAATTGACCTTCAAACATATCTGTATTTGGTTTGTGTCCAATCGCAACAAATAGACCTTGTACTTGAACATCTTGTGTACTTGAATCTTGGGTAGATTTGATACGTACAGATGTTACACCAGTATTATCACCCAATACTTCATCGACTTGATGGTTCCAAATGATGCTGATCTTACCTTCTTTTTCTTTCGCAAAAAGATGATCTTGTAGAATCTTTTCAGAGCGCAAGCTGTCACGACGGTGAACTAATGTGACATGAGCTGCGATATTTGAAAGATAAAGTGCTTCTTCAACTGCAGTGTTACCACCACCCACAACCATGACATTTTGGTTCTTATAGAAGAAACCATCACATGTAGCACAAGCGCTTACACCTTGTCCCATGAATGCTGCTTCTGATTCAAGACCTAAATACTGAGCGGTCGCACCAGTTGCAATAATGAGAGCATCACAGGTGTATTCTTCCATATCGCCTTTTAAAACAAACGGGCGTGTTTTTAAATCAACTTCATTGATATGGTCATATACGATTTCTGTACCAAAACGTTCAGCATGGGCTTGCATACGCTCCATAAGTACAGGACCAGTTAATCCTTCAGGGTCACCAGGCCAGTTATCAACTTCAGTTGTCGTTGTTAATTGACCACCGAGTTGTAAGCCAGCAATGAGTGTTGGTTTAAGGTTTGCACGAGCTGCATAAACTGCTGCACTGTAACCCGCAGGACCAGAACCCAAAATAATTAACCGTGAGTGACGAGCGCTCATTAAAGAACATCCTTTTTATATTGAAAATGCTAAAATTATACGTGAATCCGTAGGGGAGTGGGCTAAATCGATGATGATAATATTGATTAACTCAATCGAATTGCGCTATATCCGATCAGGATGTTAACAACAACAGTAAACAATCGTGCATCTTTTTTGTAAGAACACGTGCATAATATTAGACTTATTGATTAGGGTTGTTTAGACCTTAAATAATAGACAAACAAATAACGAAATTGGGTTACAGGACTGTATATGACTGCGGTGTCAAGTGTTTATGCACAACGCTTTTTAATGACATTATTTTTGATTTCTTTTGGCATTTATCTATTTCTTGCCACAGTAACCTATACTCCATTTGACCCAGGTTGGATGCATATATCTAGTGATACCCAACAGGTTTCCAATGCGAGCGGTGTTGCAGGTGCATGGATCGCAGATTTGTTATTTGGATTCTTAGGATGGGCGAGTTTGCTGCTCCCGATTTTTTTGTTTATTGAAGCAATCCAAGTATGGTGGCCAAGAAGTTTCCTTAACCGTCCGTTTCGTTATGCTGCACAATTCTTTCTCGTGTTATCTGTGGCGAGTTTGTTCTATCTGCACTGGAATACTCCTGCGGACACTCTAGATAATGCAGCTGGTGGAATTATTGGTTATGAATTAGGACAAAGTCTAACTGGCTTGCTGACAATATATGGTGCAACGTTATTTTTACTCGCATTCAGTATTTTATTGTTAACTTTAGCCTTTGGAATCCAATGGGATAAAACATGGATTACTCTAAAGAAAACACCCGCATATTTGCAGGATCTATTTTATAAGAATGTACCTCAACAAGAGTCAGCGTATGATCGTACTGAACAAATTTCGATGACTGAAACACCATTAAAAACCAATGCTCAGACTTCTGCTACTGTAGGTACAGAACCAGTATTAGCCAATCATTCTACTCACGATATTATAAACCAAGAGACTCAAACTAAATTTGATGATTCTCATCATCAGGTATTGGCTGAGCGATTATTTGCCGATGTGGCCGCAAAAGAACAACAACGCATGAATGTCCAAGAATCAAAACCAGAGGACGATTTCGAGCAAACATTAAAACGTGCGCACCAATTCGAAGCTGAAAGTCAAAGACTCATACAAACTGGTGAGGTTTGGCGTGCACTGCAACATGATGAACAAAGCCATAAACAAGAAATAGATGCTTTACTGAAAGCAGCAGATGATCGTAACGAGCTTGATGATCATCAGATGTTAAATACATCATCAAATTCTAATGTTGTTCAGAAAACTAATCATCGTGATTTAGATTGGAATGATGATGAAATTTTTGATGAATTACTCGCTGCTGTTCCAAATAGCAAAACAGCGACAGATGTTCATACACCATTTAATCAAGAGTTGCAGACTTCTTCATTGCAACAAAAACAACAGTTTGAGGTGAATGAAGATATTGATGAATTTGAATTCACTGTAAAGCCAGAGAATACTGTAGTCGTTGAAGAAAATATTCATTCCCCGATCAGTGCTCATGATGAGGTGAAACAAACTCAGAAATCTGAATTTGATGACTTCGATGATTTATTGATAGACGAAGATGAGTTTAAGACACCGTCGACAAGCACAAGTTATGCACAGTCATCTGCCTTCGTAAAAGCACCAATTGAAGTTGAAGCACCAAAAGAAACATTATCTAAGGAAGCATTCATCGAGGCATGGCAGGAAACAGCTGGTAAAACAGAACCAGAATTAGAAATCGATTTGGATGATGATTTTGATCTAGATGCTCCTTTAACTGATGCTTTCGGACGACCAATGTCACGAGCAATGCAAGTTGCCCAAAAGCGACGCGACTTACCTACCTTGCCTGGTTTGGAGTTGTTAGACCGTGTTGATCCAAATAAGAAAGTGAATTTTACAGCCGATCAATTGGCTAGATTATCTGAATTGCTTGAGATCAAACTGCAAGAATTTAATGTCAAAGCACAAGTAGTGGAAGCACAGCCTGGACCAGTAGTGACACGTTTTGAACTTGATCTTGCACCAGGTGTTAAAGCATCAAAAGTTACTAATATTTCACGCGATCTAGCGCGTTCAATGTCGATGGCTTCCGTACGTGTCGTTGAGGTTATTCCTGGTAAACCATATATCGGGATTGAAGTACCTAATAGTTCTCGTGAAATGGTGCGCTTGATCGAATTATTGGAAACCCCAACTTATCGTGATCCAAATAACTTGATCAGTATGGCGATGGGGAAAGATATTTCAGGAAATCCAGTACTGACTGATTTAGCCAAAGCACCACATATGCTCGTAGCGGGAACAACAGGCTCAGGTAAATCGGTTGCAGTAAACTCGATGATTTTATCGATGTTATTAAAGTATACCCCTGATCAATTACGCTTAATTTTGATCGATCCAAAACAACTTGAGTTGGCAAACTATAGTGATATTCCTCACTTATTGACACCTGTAGTAACAGACATGAAGGATGCTGTTAGTGCTTTAAATTGGTGTGTAAATGAGATGGAGCGTCGTTATAAGTTGATGTCATTCTTGAAGATTCGTAAATTAAGTGACTATAACCGTAAAGTTGAAGAAGCGATTGCAAATGGTGAGGATTTAATTGATCCGACGTGGAAACCTAGTGATTCAGCGACTCAAGAAAGAGCACCTCGATTAACACCATTACCTTCGATTGTTATTGTTGCCGATGAATTTGCAGACATGATCATGCAGGTGGGTAAAAAAGCTGAAGAAATGATTACGCGTTTAGCGCAGAAATCACGTGCCGCTGGGATTCATCTTTTACTTGCAACACAACGTCCATCTGTCGATGTTATTACAGGTCTCATCAAAGCCAACATTCCAACGCGTGTGGCTTTACGTGTGAACAGTAAGATCGATTCACGTACCATCCTTGATGCGGGTGGTGCAGAGGACTTACTTGGACATGGTGATATGTTATTCCTTGGACCGGGTAAAATCGAGCCTGAGCGTGTTCACGGTGCATTTATCAGTGATGATGAAGTTAACCGTATATGTGATGCTTGGCGTGAACGTGGTGAGCCAAATTATGTAGATGAAATCTTGACGCCGTTCGATGAAGAACCTACATCACGTGGTTTTGAAGATGGCGATGGTGATCCTAGTCGGGATGCTCTATATGACCAATGTGTTTCTTTTGTTTTGGAAACCCGAAAAGCTTCAACTTCATCACTTCAACGTAAATTTAGTTTAGGTTATAACCGAGCTGCACGAATTATCGATCAGATGGAAGAGAATGGAATTGTGAGCTCAATGGGAGCAAACGGAAAACGAGATATTTTGGTTTAAACTAAATGATCATTTAAAAAGCCTCAATTTCGAGGCTTTTTTTATTTTCATTTTTATAGATTAAATATGGTAAAAATCACGTTTTTTAATTAAGCTGATAGACCATCGTCTCATCATAGAGATCAGTTATATTCATCGCTTTAAGTACGCTCATTTTCATTCATTTTTGTGCACTGATTACACCTGGTCCAGATTTTTTCCTTGTGTCGCAAACAGCAGTAAGTCGTTCACGTAAAGATGCTGTATTAGTTGCAGTTGGAATATGCATGGGCGCGATGCTGTGGTCTTTGTTGGCATTAATGGGACTGAATATCATTTTTGAGAAAATGGCTTGGCTTAAACAAGGACTTTTGATTGCTGGTGGTTTATATCTGTGTTGGCTCGGTTATCAGATGCTGCGTTCAGCATTTTCTAAACAAAAGCAGGAAATCAAACAAATTACCTTACCTCAATCAGCATGGTTGTTCTTTATAAAAGGTTTGCTCACTAATTTATCCAATCCTAAAGCAGTCATTTATTTTGGTAGTGTGTTCTCGCTCTTTCTTGCTAATCCACTTTTTGATCAACATCATTTCTTATTGTTTATCATAATAGCTGTTGAAACATTGGTATGGTTTTTACTTGTGGCTTTTGTATTTTCGCTACCTACATTCAGAAATGCTTACCAGAACTTTGCCAAATGGATTGATGGTATTTCTGGTGGGATCTTTACTTTGCTCGGTGTTTATTTGATTGGTAGCCGATAACAGAGAAATCAAAGCCTGCTTGAAGCAGGCTTTTTTATTATGCAAATTTCGCTAGGACTTCTAAGAATCCATCTTTTTGACGAGGAAATTGTGCAATTACATCATGAATGCGTTGCCCTTCAGGGTTGGTTGCATTTAAGTCACGACCATCTGCTAAGAATTTAGTAATTAATCGTTCGTAATCATTTGGGCGCATATGTTTAAACGCATGATATAGAACGTGAAAGTCAGCATTTACGCCTGCTGGAGGAAGTTGGTTGAGGTAGGCAAAAACACGCTCATCTGACCATTCTTCATTGAAAGTTGCTGGCTGTGATAATGCCATGACAATCTCCTGAATTTAAAAATAATAAAGGCAAAATACGATGCAGGATCAGAAAAGCGTTAATTCTCTAAATTTATTCGAAAAAAGTATTTCAAAACAATTGTGAAAATAAAACTCAAACTTTTCAAATTCTGTTGTGTATTTTGCCTTGATTTACAAAAAATCGCTAATTGAAAAACTTCTATCGATCTTCAGGTAAATTGATATTCATTTCCAACATTTCGATGTTAGCTTCTGAACGAACTTGCATTTGGATGTGTTGTTCGTCTACACCACGAACATAACGACTTACCACTTGCATGATCTCTTTTTTCATTTGATCAATTTTGTCTTGGCTTAAACGACGACCAAGACCTTGTTCAGACGCAACAATAACTTTTAAGCGATCTTTGGCAGTTTGTGCACTTGATGGTTTTTCATCACTGCTAAAAAGTTTACTCCAGAATCCTGCCATAATTACGCTCCAAATAGTCTAGCTAACCAACCTTTTGGCTGTACTGTGATGTGTCGATATGGACGATCCTCACCAAGGAAACGAGCAACTAAATCATCATACGCTTGTCCTGCTTTTGCTTCAGAGTACAAAATAACAGGTTTACCTTCGTTTGATGCTTGAAGTACGCTTGGACATTCAGGTACAACACCTAGTGTTGGTACACGTAAAATGTCTTTTGAAATATCGTCAATCGTGAGCATTTCTTGTTTATCCGCTCGTTCAGGATTGAAGCGAGTAATACAAAGATGCTTACGAATACGTCCTTCGTTTTGCTCAACTTTTTTAGTTTTGCTGTCTAACATTCCGATGATACGGTCAGAGTCACGAACAGATGAAATTTCAGGGTTTGTTACGATGATTGCTTCATCAGCATGATACATGGCAAGGATAGCGCCACGCTCAATACCTGCTGGAGAATCACAAATGATGTAGTCAAACTCTTGAGAAAGTTCATCAATAACTCGTGCAACACCTTCATCACTCAAGGCATCTTTATCACGTGTTTGTGATGCAGGAAGAATATATAAGTTTTCAATATCTTTATCACGGATCAGTGCTTGCTGTAAGCGAGCTTCATTATTGATGACATTGACAAAGTCATAGACTACACGACGTTCACAACCCATAATCAAGTCAAGATTACGCAAACCCACATCGAAATCAATCACAACAGTTTTATGACCACGTAGGGCTAAACCTGTTGCAAAAGATGCACTTGTTGTAGTTTTACCTACACCACCTTTGCCTGACGTTACGACAACAATTTTGGCCACCGAATCCACTCCTATTTATGGTCATACGCCCCTAAAAGGGCTTTTTTGGTGTTTAATGTGATAACTTAAAACTGCAAGGCTTCAAATTCAAGCTCTTGCTTGTTATTTAAATAAATATGTACAGGCTTTTTGATCATATCTTTAGGAATATCATCTGCTACACAATAAGTACCCGCAATAGAAATTAATTCTGCTTCAAGCGAATTGCAAAAAATTCGTGCGGACATATGTCCACCCACACCAGCAATGACTCTACCACGAGCATTCCCGTAGATGTGAATATTTCCAGATGCAATTACTTCAGAACCACTATTCATGCCAGCATTCAAGATAATATCACCCTGATCTTGCACTAAACATTGTCCAGTTCGCAAAATTTCATCATGATATGAGGTGATATGCGGACTTGATGTAGCTTTTTGTGGTATTTCTTTTGCAGCCTGATCTGCTGGTTTTTCGACAACATGTTCGATGACTTGTTCTTTAGATGCTTTGATCCGCTGTAAAGGTTGATCTGCGGGCAATACAGGGAATTGGATTGCACGTGCTTCATCACCTAAGATTCCATCGATTACAGCCATAGGTTGTAAACCAATATCAATCAGTAGCTGTATAAGAGCAATCAATTCTTGTTCAACGGTACTGTCTAGAATGACTAAAGTTCCTAAATAGGAACCTTCGTTTAGTGTGCTAGTAAGTTGCTGTCGGATTGCATCGTGGTCATTTGTGTCGAACGTGAGTCGACTAAAATTCACCATTCTGCCCGTAATCCGTATGTCAGCCATAATTTATCCTTCAGGGCTTTTTAAGCACTCTATTGTGTTTACGCATGTTGTAAATAAAAGCAAATGCTAGAACAAATTACACGAATTCTCTAGCTTGATTAGTAAATTTTCTTGTAATCACACTGCTTTTTTATCCAATTGATCATATTCATTTAATGTTTGTTGCCATTGTTTAACTTTGACTTGTTTTCGAATCGCTTCGAGGCTTTCATAGACTACTGATTCTACAAGTTCTTCTAAGTATTGGTTATCAATATTTAATTGACTGACTTTTTCTGCGATCAGTAAATAGTTTTCATTTGGACGTTCAAATGAGCTAGCTGTGAACGGTTCAATTAAACCCGCGGTAATGTTTTCACCCAAACGTTGTCCGATACTTTGAATTTGTTGTTCTATGCGACTGCCAACAATAGGAATCAGACGTAATAGTTGAGTGAGTTCAGGTGTATCTTCGATTGCTTGATTAACAATATGACCTACTTTTTGAGTAATGATTGGTTGTTGCTGTTGTAAAGCTTTTGCGAGTGATTCTTGCAACATTGAAGATAGTGTCACAGTAAATAATTGACGATGATGATCGACTAGATCATGAATAATTTTTTTATGACTTGAGCTAGTATCCAGTTCGTGTTTAATGCCATCGATTACAGTGATCACAACCCGATCAGAAAGTTCTTCCATGACAACACGATAATAAAAAATTGCTTTTAAGCGGATGCTATCGGGTACAACTTTATATCCAAGCTCATGTAAACGATACGCGATAATCCCCGCACGGAATAAACGCAGAAAGCGAAAGTGGGGGATAATTGCAACAATTTCATACCAGTGAATAAATGGAAAGAACCACCAACGCGCGTGATGCTTTTGTATGATTGATAGTAGCCAACGAATCGCAAGCTCAACAATCAGGAAGATAATAAACCAAGCTTCGGTTGTGATAACCCATGGATGTAGATAGCTACGATAAAACTCTAAAACGCTATAGAGGTGAATGGTGTTAAAAAACCATTCACCAATATTACTCATCAGGAAAAAGTTCATTCCAAGACAGAACAAATTGAAAACAATAATAAAAACCATGAAAATGTCATAAATAAGAAACAGCTTGAAGAACTTACTGTTCGGATTAACATAGTTATATTTAGAGTTTTTATCGGTGTCCTGCTGGGTCATCTTTCTGCTCAATCCTTGAAGAGATTATGAATTATATCTTGATTTGAGTTGACTAATAAGTTGATCTTTTTCAGTCCAGATTTGATCTACCCATTTCTGAAAGCGTTCACGATAAACTGCATCATCTTCGTAATTTCCACCCAAAACCCAATCAGGAATTTCAATTTTGCGTAAATCAACAGCAATGCTTGAAACGTCACCTAACCAAAAGTCGCCATAACCTGGCGCACCTTCAGGATAGACAATCGTCATATCCACTAATGCATCAATCTTGTCACCAAGTATGTTTAATGCTAGGGCTAAGCCACCAGCTTTGGGTTTAAGTAGGTTCTTATAAGGTGATTGTTGTTGTGAATGTTTTTCAGGCGTAAATCGAGTACCTTCTAAATAATTGAGAAGGGTGAATGGCTGACTTAATAGTTGTTCACATGCCTTACGTGCTTCTAGCAAATCACGATGTTTGAGTTCAGGATTTTTAGCAATTTGTTCTTTGGTATGGCGTTTCATCATTGGGAAACCCAAGATTTTAAAAGCCTGACCCACAAATGGAATAAAGATCAGCTCCCACTTCGTAAAAAAGCGAGTAAGAGGCATTCGATTCAGACCAAAATATTGATTTACCGTTGTATCTACCCAGCTTTGATGATTACAAATCATCATATAGCGACCTTGTAGATTGAGATCTAATTTTTCATCAATGGTAATGTCCCATTTTAGGTTTGGTAAAACTTTCTCAATCAGTTGGTTGTTTACCCCAATCCAGCTATTGGCTAGTTGAATATTGGTTTCGTCTACTTTGGCAGATTTTTTGAATAATTTAGTGAGACCTAAAGCCAGAACAGGAGGTCCATGTAGAAATGTACTTCCTGTGATCACAGAACTAACAGTAAGACCTTTACTGACCTTTCGCAATAATGATGTTTTCTTATTCGCGGTAGACATAAATCGAACCTTGAGGCAGATGTTTTGAAAAGATGGATTAACTATAAACAACAGTGGTTTAAATACAACTGTATATTTATTGATATTGACATTTTTTTATATATTTAAACCATTTGAATTAATTTTTCTGTGCAGAAAACGTGAATCTGTCGCATATGTACAAATTTTAGTTTGTTTGCGAAGCTTATTCTAACTTATAAATTTCCTTGATTTCTTCACAATTGGATAAACATGAAGAAACTATGATTAAGTGGAAATGTAAAGTGCATCAAAATATTACAAAAATACAAATAAACTGTTTATTATTAACAAAATATCAATGGTCTAGCTGAATTTTCTCATTCATTATCTGTTCAGACAACAAAATACATAGACAGGAGCTACGCGATGCGTGCATTAGTTAT
The DNA here is from genome assembly GCF_001767535.1 of Acinetobacter sp. GWC1_38_13. Lineage (NCBI taxonomy): Bacteria > Pseudomonadati > Pseudomonadota > Gammaproteobacteria > Moraxellales > Moraxellaceae > Acinetobacter > Acinetobacter sp. GWC1_38_13. The sequence goes on from NZ_MELG01000097.1 coordinate 16,087, forward strand.
TTCAACACTCGTAGGGGCTGGATTGGTACTTTCTGGTTGCCAAACAATGAGCGGACAAGGTAATGATATCGGCGGTGTTTCATACGACAAAGCTGCTTTAGGTACATTAATTGGTGCAGCTGCAGGTTATGGCATCTCAAAAGGTAATGCTAACTCTTCTTCACAAAACAACCGCGCAGCTGCGATTGGTGCAATCCTTGGTGGTGCGAGTGGTTTATATCTCGATAATAAAGAGAAAAAATTACGTGCTCAAATGGCAGGTACTGGTGTAGAAGTTGGCCGTAACCCAGATGGTTCTGTTCAGTTGATCATGCCTGGTAGCATCACGTTTGATACAAATAAATCAAACATCAAACCAAACTTCTACGGCACTTTAAACAAAGTGGCGCAAACTTTAGCTGAAGATAATAAGAGCGCAATCTTAGTTACTGGCTACACAGACAATACTGGTAATGATTCAATCAATATCCCATTGTCTCAAGCACGTGCTCAATCAGTTAAAAACTATTTAGCAAGCCAAGGTGTTTCAAGCAGCCGTATTGATGCACAAGGTTTAGGTTCTTCTAATCCTATCGCTTCAAACGCAACTGCGGCAGGTAAAGAACAAAACCGCCGTGTTGAAATCAGCATTTATGCTAAACAGTAATTAATATTGCTGTAAAAAGACCACCTTCGGGTGGTTTTTTTATTGCCAAGTTTTTAGTACGACAAATAGTGACGCCATCTTGGAGTAAGACATCATAATTTATACATATCCTCAGATTTATTATTGGGATTCTAAAAAATAGATGTCTATAATCATGCTCGAAAACGTGAGAGGTATTACAACGATGTCATCTGCCAGTCAACTCAATGACAAGCAACTTGAAGCCATGAAATATGTTCAGGGGCCATTGTTGGTGCTTGCAGGTGCAGGCTCGGGTAAGACTTCTGTAATCACTCGAAAGATCGCTTTTCTAGTTCAACAATGTGGTATTCCTGCGCATCGTATTACTGCGATGACTTTTACCAATAAAGCTGCACGTGAAATGAAAGAGCGTGTCGGTAAGTTGCTTTCACGTGAAGAAGCCAAAGGGCTTTCAGTCTCTACATTCCACACATTTGGTTTGAATTTGCTTCGAATAGAGTTAAAACATTTACCTTTAAAAGCGAATTTTTCGATTTTGGATGCAGATGATTGCAAAAGAATCCTGATGGATCTAATGCAGCGTGACAACCTATCTGGAGCAGAAAGTAAAGAACTGATCGCGAAAGCCATGAAGAAAATCTCGGATTGGAAAAATGATCTGGTCATACCTGAGCAAGCTCACTCAACATGTGAAACACCTGAAGATGTTCAGCTTGCTCATTTGTATCAACTTTACGAACGTAATTTGAGAGCTTATAACGCTGTAGATTTTGATGACTTGATCGTAATGCCGACACGATTGCTTCAGGAAAATGCTGAGGTTCGTGATAAATGGCAAAATCGTGTTCGTTACTTACTCGTCGATGAATATCAAGATACCAATACAGCACAATATACCTTAGTGAAATTGCTTGTTGGGGTGATGGGGCAGTTTACTGCGGTAGGTGACGACGATCAGTCGATTTACGCTTGGCGTGGTGCAAAGCCTGAAAACATGGCTTTATTAAAAGATGATTTCCATAATCTTAAAGTAATCAAGCTTGAGCAAAACTATCGTTCTACCAGTCGAATTTTAAAAGCGGCAAATGCTGTCATTGAAAATAACCCTCATATCTTTGATAAAAAGTTATGGAGTGATAAAGGGCACGGTGAAACCATCCGTGTAATCACGTGTTTAAATGATGATGATGAAGCTGAACGCGTAGTTAAAGATTTAATCACGCATAAATTGATGAATGGAAAAAATTGGAAAGATTACGCTATTCTGTATCGTGGTAATTTCCAAGCACGTGTTCTTGAAACACAACTGCGTCAGGTGCAAATTCCATATAAATTGTCAGGTGGTCAATCATTCTTCGCCCGCGCTGAGATTAAAGACGTAATGAGTTACTTACGTCTCATTATCAATCCCGAAGATGACAGTGCTTTTTTACGTATTATCAATACTCCGAAACGTGCAATTGGTCCTGTCACTTTAGAAAAGTTAGGTCTATTTGCTCAAGAAAATACCCTATCATTATTGACGGCTTCTTCTGATCAACGTCTTGCAATGGTTTTACCTAAAAAAGCGGCGACTCAATTACATGAGTTTGCAGACTTTATTGCGACTTTTACACGTGAACTGTTAGATGATGACGAACCAGTACCTAAAGTACGTCAAATGATCAACGAAGCAGGCTACATTGATTATGTTCGTGAGCAAGCTGCAACGCCAGCTCAAGAAAAAACGAAGATCGATAATATTGAAAGCCTGTACACAAGTATCCAAAACTTAATTAATCGTACAGACGATGTCGATGAAAAAAATATTGAAAGTGTCATTCGTAAATTGGTTCTTCTAGACATGTTGGAGCAGCAACAAGAAGAAGAAGATACAGATAAAGTCAATTTGTTGACATTACATGCTGCGAAAGGTTTGGAATTTCCATACGTCTACATGATTGGTTTAGAAGAAGAGTTATTGCCGCACAAGAACTCGATTGCGTCTGAAACCATTGAAGAAGAACGCCGTCTGATGTACGTAGGGATTACTCGTGCGCGTCAAGGTCTAACTTTAACGCTTGCAGAGCAACGTAAGAATGGCGGTCAAATGCGACAAATGACTCCGAGTCGTTTTTTAGATGAATTACCACAAGATGATTTAGAGTGGCACGGTCGTAAAAAGAAACTAGCACCAAATGTTGACCCTAAAGAACAGGCTCAACAGTATCTTGCCAACTTAAAAGCATTATTGAAACGTTAAAGATTATTTGTAGGAAGTTGTAATGAAAGTTCAAGTTAAAGTATTAGATGCACGTTTAGGTCAAGAATGGGCATTGCCATCGTACGCAACAACAGGTTCAGCTGGCTTAGATTTGCGTGCATGTTTAGATGACGCAATTGAAATTGCTGCGGGTGAAACGGTTTTAGTCAAAACAGGCTTGGCGATTTACATCGAAGATCCAAACTTTGCGGGATTAATTTTACCACGTTCGGGTCTTGGGCATAAACATGGTATTGTATTGGGTAATTTAGTCGGTTTGATTGATTCAGACTACCAAGGTGAACTGATGGTTTCAGTGTGGAACCGTGGAAAAAATACATTCCGCCTAGAGCCAGGCGAGCGTTTGGCGCAATATGTACTCGTTCCTGTCGTTCAAGCAGAGTTTGAACAAGTGAATGAATTTGTTGCTACAGAGCGCGGAGCAGGTGGTTTTGGACATACTGGTCAACAGTAATTCCCAAGCCTTATTATTTTAAATGCAATGTTTAACTGAAAAACATTGCATTTTTCATATTGATTGTTATTTGAATTTATATTAAAAAGCAGCTGATTAATTATTTTAATTTTTCTGAACAAGGGTTAATTAATTTCTTAATAGTTTAAGTTTTTTTTAATAATCGAATGATTATAAGAATAGGGGCTTGCTGTGAATATAAAACATACGTTTCCTCTGAACATTTTTCGCGCCTATGACATCCGTGGAAAGCTTTCTAATCTAACGTCCACGATAATTCGTTCTATTGCGCATGCATTAGCATTTCAATATAAAAAATATGGTCAACATCAAATTGTTATTGGATATGATGCAAGATTAACTAGTCCAACGTATGCTGATATTCTACAGCATATATTGGAAAAACAAGGTTTTGAAGTTATTAATATCGGGTGCTGCTCATCACCAATGATGTATTACATTGCTCGTGATTTTGGTGGTAATGGCATTATGGTGACGGCTAGTCACAATCCTAAGTCTGATAATGGAATTAAATGGATTTTAAAAGGTGAGCCACCTAGTCCAGAAGTGATTCAAGAAGTTGGGCTGTTTGCTCAAAATATACCTATTCAAGTAGATTATCAAATTCGAGATGAGACAATTACTCATCAAGTAATTCCTCATTATTGTTTACAATATCAACAATCTTTGCTCGACGATATTCAACTCACGAGACCATTGAAGGTTGTTTTGGATGGCTTACATGGCTCAGCAGGGCGTTGTGCCAAAGTTGTACTGGAAAAACTTGGTTGTGAAGTGATTGCATTACGCTGTGATGCAAATGGTCATTTTCCTGATCATGCACCTGACCCATCGCATGCTGAACACTTGAGACGTCTACAACAATTGATTATTGAACATCAAGCAGATATTGGAATTGCGTTAGATGGTGATGGCGATCGAGTCGTTTTGCTAGATGAAAATGCCACGATTATTAGTCCCGATCGTTTGCTTTCTTTATTTGCACAAATGTGCTTAGAAAATCATCCCCAAAAAGAAATTGTATTTGATGTCAAATGCTCACAAATGGTTGCCAATACAGTGCAACAATTAGGTGGGCAAGCCAAAATGATTCGCACGGGAAGTAGTTTTTTACGAACTTATTTAACGCAATCAAATGGTGCTGCTGTATTTGGTGGTGAATATGCTGGGCATTATGTTTTCAATGATGGTCGTGGTTTTGGTTATGATGATGGTCTATATGCTGCACTACGTGTTATGGAATATCTCACCCATTCAAGTTCAGCAAATTTATCTGCATTGCTAAAACAATATCCTGAGCGTTGCTGTACCGAAGATACTTATATTAGTACCCATGATATTAATCCATTAAGTGTTTTAAATGAAATTGAAACTCTAAGTCAGGATTTAGGTGCACAGTTAAGTAAAATTGATGGTGTAAGACTTGATTTTAATGATGGTTTTGGCATTATTCGAGCATCCAATACAGGTGAGTATTTTACTGTCCGTTTTGATGCAGATCATCCAGATCGGTTAGTTGAAATTCGCGATAAATTTGTTTCTATGTTGCTAATTCGATATCCACAAATTGCACAAGAACTAGCACAGGCTTAAAAGGAGAGGCATATGCCACATGAGCATATCGGCATTGATAAAGCTAAAATTTTAATTGAAGCTTTGCCGTATATCCAACGTTTTGCAGGTAAAACGTTGGTTGTTAAATATGGTGGCAATGCAATGACAGATCCTGAGTTGGAAAGCTCATTTGCTCGTGACATCGTGTTATTAAAAACAGTCGGACTTAATCCAATTGTTGTACATGGAGGTGGTCCACAAGTTGACTCTTTGCTTAAACGTCTTGGGCAAGAATCTGATCGTATTGATGGTATGCGTGTAACTGACCAAGCAACGATGGAAGTTGTTGAAATGGTTTTAGGCGGTAGTGTAAACAAATCAATCGTGAATTTGATCAATCAACATGGCGGACGTGCAATTGGTTTAACTGGTAAAGATGGTAATTTACTTCGTGCGCGTAAACTGCTCATGGAAAAACAAGAAGCTGATGGTTCGGTTTCACAAATTGATTTAGGTATGGTGGGTGAAGTCACTGGCGTTAAAACAGACGTTCTAGAGATGTTTACACAAGGTGATTTTATTCCTGTGATTGCACCATTAGGTGTCGATGAAGAAGGTAATACTTATAACATTAATGCCGATTTGGTTGCTGGTAAGGTCGCTGAAGCTTTGGGTGCGGAGAAGCTAATTTTATTAACAAACATCACTGGTGTTTTAGACGAAAATAAAAACTTATTGACAGGTTTGACCACTCAAGAAGTTGATCGTCTGATTGAAACAGGTGTGATCTATGGCGGTATGATTCCAAAAGTAGGTTGTGCACTAGATGCAGTAAAAGGTGGTGTGGTTAGTGCGCATATTGTTGATGGTCGTGTACCGCATGCAACTTTGTTAGAAATTTTTACTGATCATGGTGTAGGTACCTTAATTACCAATCGTGCGAAGCATTAAGTTTTAAATCTTTCTTATCCTTCCTTTTATTCGTATAGAAGGGAGGATTTTATTTATAGTTCTTCAATTCAAATTTTGTACTGCGTCTCAAAGACTCTTTTAAAAAGGTCAGCATAAATGACCGTCATCATCTCTTCATTTTTCATTCACTAAAATGTCATTAATAGGATTTAAGGTGATTCTAGTCATAAGGAGCTTTCATTATGCTAGAAAAATTAAATCATTATCGTCAAAATTTGACCTTACCTTTACGTCAAAAAACAGCTCAAAATCAGTATCGCTTTGAATGGGTTGACACTTTAAAAGAATTACAAGATGTACAACGTTTCAGAGCAAAACAATTTTCACATCAATTTGGCTTAACTTTTGAAGATGATCTTGATCAAGATCTTTATGATTTTGGTTGTGAACATGCGGTATTGAGAGATAAATGGTCGGGTGAAATTGTTGCCTATACACGACTTAAATTATTTCAAGGATATGAGATTGGACAGAGTTATAGTGCTCAAGAGTTCGAGATCGTTCCCCATTTATCACACTTACCGAGTATTGTTGAAATCGGACGTACTTGCGTGCATCCACAATTTCGCTCTGGTAAAGCTTTGTCGATGCTTTGGCTAAACATGGCACCAAAAATTCTTTGGTCGATGCGTGCAAAATATTTGATGGGTTGCGTAAGTATTCATCTCGAAGATAACTTAGCCCGTTCTTATTACACGCACCGTCAGATTCAACAGCTTGCGGATCATCAAACTATCGACATTCGCTCAAAGCGAGCGTTTGAACCTGAGCGTCCTGATTATAGTTTTCCGCAAGATGAACGCATGCCGAAATTATTTCAGACTTATCTAGGGATGCAATCAAAGTTGTCAAAAGAAGCATTTTTTGATGAGGAATTTAAGTGCTTAGATTACTTTGTTTTTCTTGAAGTAAATAAGATCGCAACCTCATTTGTCATGAATAAAATGGTTCAGCGCTAACTAGATTTAGCATTCATCTTCGAATAGTGAGCACATATTGAGATTTACAATACATCTGTACCTCATGCACAATAGGAATAGATGTTAAATAGTTCAAAGATATGTGCCAGCTATTAGGAATGAATTGCGCTACACCCACTGATATCACTTTCTCTTTTCGTGGTTTTTCCCAACGAGCAGGTGTGACATCAGACCATTGTGATGGTTTTGGTATTGCTTTTTTTGAAGATAAAGCTTGTCGTTTATTCGTCGATAATCAGTCGGCAGTTGAGTCACCTATCGCAGATCTTGTTCGTAATTATCCAATCAAATCTCGAAATGTGATTGCGCACATTCGCAAAGCCACCCAAGGTAAAATTACGTTAGAGAACTCTCATCCTTTTTTAAGAGAGCTGTGGGGCAGACATTGGATTTTTGCCCACAATGGTGATTTGCATGATTTTTCCCCTAGATTAAGTGGACGCTTTGAACCTGTTGGAAATACGGATAGTGAAAGAGCTTTTTGTTATTTGCTCGATCAAATGGTAGAGACATTTGGATATATTGAACCTTCACTTGATGATTTGTTTGCATTATTAGAACGCTTATCTCCTCAGATCGCTGAACACGGTACATTTAACTTTTGTTTGTCTAATGGACAGGCATTATATACTTATGCCACGACAAAGTTACATTGGTTAGTTCGAGAATATCCTTTCCAACATGCTCATCTGATTGATTTGGATGTAGAAGTTGATTTTAGTCAAGTCACTACACCAGAAGATCGTGTTGCGGTAATTACTACTGAACCATTAACACATAATGAAACATGGACGGCGTATCAAGCAGGTGAAATGGTTTTATTTAAAGAAGGTAAGCCAATTAAACATGCTTTGACTCGCGTAGATCGTCTAATCCGTGAAGCGAATGATCCGAGCTTAAAAAGAATTACTAAGGCAGATCAATATTAGAGTAATATGCTGATAATAAATAGTTATATTTAATTTATTTATATAATATTTAAGGCTTTTAAAGTCGATAATTTTAATCAGGTTTTTAGCTAATTTATATACTTTGGTTAAAAAATACTTGAGTGTTTTAATGGGTGGAAATATTAAATTAAATGTAAAACAATGAGTTAAATTATTTATTTGAAAAAAATAAAAATCTGACAAAAATGCTGTGTTTTTATTTATTTTTTTTACCGATATTATGTCCTTATTCAATAAATATGCTTGAGTTTGGGGTTCGATATGGGTTTGAAATGGTCTGTCGAATATAATACAGGAATAGATGTTATTGATGATCAGCATCGCCGTATTCTAGATTATATTAATGAAATAGCTGATTTAAAACACTCTCATGATCGAGTGAAAATGAAAGAAGTTTTGGATAATATTATTGACTATACGCAATCTCATTTTACTTTTGAAGAAAGTTTACAAGAAGAAGCAAACTACAAATATCGTGTTCCACATAAACGAGTTCATGATTTATTTATCAAAAAAATAGAAACTTATCGTGAACGTTTTGAATTAGGGCATGAAATTGATAAAGAATTACATGAGGCTTTGTCAAAATGGTTAATTAATCATATTCGTCATGATGATGCGGATTATGTGGGTGCTGTCAAAGAAAATATGATGGGAATTATTAAGGAAAATGAAAAGAAAAAGGGAAAAAACTGGTTTTCTAGATTTTTCTCATAATAATAAAAAACGACTCTCTAGATGATAAAAACAATAAGGCAAATATGAGTGAAAATAGAGAGTCTTATAAAAACAATAACAACTCGTGCGCGGCAAATCATCTGAGATGGTGATTTGCCTTTTTATTTCGACATCTTTTGTTTTGATTTTCAGACAGGAGAAAGGCAAAATAGATTGAATATTTCATTGCAAACTCCATAAAACGCAATGAGTTCAAAGATTTTTCAAGGAATGCATTATGCAGGACACAACTCTGTCACGCTGGTTTGCACCAGTGATGGCGTTTTGCTTATCTTTTGTCATGATCACAACACTAGCACCAACTCTAGGTATTCAAATTGAGCGCCAATTTGATTTTTGGTTGCTTTGGTTGGGAACAATGATTTTATTGGCACTACCGATTGGTTATCTTGAAATTGCTTTAGCAAAACGTTCTAAAGTTACCGCTTTGCAGGCTTTATCAAATCTAACACGTGAGGCTGATGCATCTCCAAAATGGCGTGTAGTTGGTTGGTTGGCTGTAGTATTAGTGCCATTTTTTGCTGGTAGTATTTTATTTTCAGCATCTGATATTTTAGTCCAAAAACAATTTGGCGTATCTAATCAGATCATTTTCGCTGTGCTTGCCGTGATTGCACTCGGGTTATCTTTTATTCCACGTCAGTTTCTAATTGCTTTAACGACTTTGGGTGTAATTGGATCTCTAGTGTTAGCAAATTTATTTGGCACTCAATTACAAGCGTGGCATTGGACTGGTATTGAATTTAAAGAGTGGGGCAATGCAACTGTTCTTGCGCTTGTGGCGAATGGATTAGGATTAGGATTGTATTGGCAAAACAGCCTTGCAACAGTTCGTCAACAAGAAGCCGCAACTTCAGTTGTATTACCGATCTGGTTAGCTCAATTACTTGCAGTTGTAGCGTTTGGATTCTTCTCTCTTCAAGTTGAGATCCCTGCTTTTGCATGGTTATTTGCTGCATTGGTATCTGCTGCTTTATTAATGCAACTTGCAAAAGAACAACTGGCTCAACGTCAACTAGCTCCAGCAATTCAATGGGTGATCATCGTTGCTGCAATTGCAGTTTGGGCTGCACCTCAGCTAAGTTCGATTTTCAATCTTCTATTGATTGTTTGGGGATTAATTGTTTGTTTGGTTTATGCAATTTTTGCTGGTTGGATTATGAAAATCAGCCATTTGCGTAAATCTATGGGTTTCAGTAATGAGCTATTCTATAACTTATGGCGTATCGCTGTTCGTTTAGTTCTACCACTGTCGATTGTAATTGCTATTGTTGCTGTAATTGGACAATGGATCTAATGAAATCTAATGCATGTGTATGGGTCGCTTATGCGACACCTGAGCAACAATTTCATATAGAAGTTGATTTCCTAGAAGGAATGACGGCTGAACAAGCGATTATTGCTAGCGGATTAGCCGAGCAGGTGACTTTACCTGAGAAACTTCATTTGGGCGTGTTTGGTATCAAAATACAGCCAGACACTCAGCTTCAGATCGGAGATCGGGTTGAAATCTATCGTTCTTTAACAATTAATCCTAAAGACATCCGTCGCAAACGTGCTGCAAAGAATCCAGTTGGGCGTTTTGCGAAAGGTAATCGATTTAGACCATCAAGTTCATAAATAAAACCCCTCAAGGATCAATCCATGAGGGGTTTATTTTTATAACCTAAAGCCGTTATAGTGGCGGCGCTGTTAAGATCGCTTCTTTAGATGCTGGTAAACCAGGTTGTGACTCTGGAATTGTATCTAAACCTTCAATGCGTTCAACATTACCATTTGCATCAAAGTAAATTTTTAAATGTTGTCCATGTGCTGCAGGTATTTTTGCCTTTTTGGCATATGTACCAGGGATATAGTTGTAAATATAGTCCCAACGTAATGGATTCAGTGGATCAGTAACCGTTGGACTACCCAACAAGAAGCGAACTTGCTGAAAGCTCATGCCTACTTGTACTTGAGATGCTTGTGCTTTGGTTAACGGTGTTCCTTGTGGAATATCAACTTTATAAACACCAAAGACTGAACAACCGCTAAGTACTGAAGTGACGAATAACGCCAGCATGATTTTTTGCATTTTGCTACACTATCCTGATAAATGATGATGCATTTGATTCAAGGATAGATCATACTGCATCTAAACTCTATTGCCTATTCCAACTTAAGATTTGTTGAGAGACCTTTTTTCATGCCTATTTCCAACCAAGACTTACGCAAAGCTGGACTTAAAGTTACCCTTCCTCGTATTAAGATTTTGGAATTATTAGAAAATTCGAAACAACATCATTTAAGTGCAGAAGATATTTATAAAACTTTGCTTGAGCAAGGTGAAGATGTTGGTTTAGCGACAGTTTACCGTGTATTAACACAATTTGAAGCTGCAGGAATTATCCAACGTCATCATTTTGAAAATAATCATTCAGTTTTTGAAATCATGCAAGAAGATCATCATGATCACTTAGTATGTTTAAACTGTAACAAAGTTATTGAATTTACTAATGATGTTATTGAAAAAGAACAACATTCTGTAGCTGATCAGCATGGTTTTACTTTGACAGGACACTCATTAAATTTATATGGGTACTGTAGTAATCAAGAATGCAAAGATGCTTATCGTAAGAAATAAGTGTTATTTCAGTAAAGATAGAAATTTTCACTGAAATAAAACAAATAAAAAAGGAAGGTTACAAAAACCTTCCTTTTTTTAATGATTTAAGAGAGCTTATTGACCATCAAATGTAATGTTGCGACTTGCACTTAACAATTGATCTGCACCTTCTTCAGAAAGTTTAATGGTGAGACGTAAATCGTTTGGTGAGTCTGCATGTTTAAGCGCATCTTTATACGTGATTTCACCAGCTTTATATAAATCATAAAGCGCTTGGTCGAATGTTTGCATGCCTAATTCGCGCGAGCGTTTCATGAGGTCTTTAATCTCATGAATTTCACCTTTACGGATATAATCTGATAGTAACGGTGTATTAATTAGAATTTCGATAGCTGCTCGGCGTGAATTTCCATCAGGCGTTGGAATTAACTGTTGAGCGACCATTGCTCTTAGATTGAGCGATAAATCCATATGCAGCTGAGCATGACGGTCAGCTTCAAAGAAGTGAATAATACGGTCTAATGCTTGGTTAGCGTTATTCGCGTGAAGTGTGGCAAGTACTAAGTGACCTGTTTCTGCGAAAGCAATCGCATAGTCCATTGTTTCACGAGAACGAATCTCACCAATCAAAATCACATCGGGTGCTTGACGAAGTGTATTTTTCAAAGCTACTTCAAAAGAGTCTGTATCAATACCGACTTCGCGTTGAGTCACAATACATCCCGCATGTTGATGTACAAACTCGATCGGGTCTTCAATGGTGATGATATGACCTTTAGAGTTTTGATTACGATATCCGATCATTGATGCGAGCGAGGTTGATTTACCTGTACCTGTTGCACCAACAAAGATAATGATGCCACGTTTGGTCATCGCTAAATCTTTGAGGATTGCAGGTAGTTTTAATTCATCCATCGTTGGAATAACCGTTTCGATACGACGTAATACCATGCCTGGCATATCACGTTGTTGGAACGCGCTCACACGAAAACGCGCTGTTTTCTCACGGTTCATAATTGCGAAGTTACACTCGCGAGTATCTTCGAATTCTTTACGTTGTTTATCACTCATGATTGAGTGTAATAACTGACCTACAATCTCGCCTGAAAGTTTTGCTTTAGCCACAGGAACAATCTGACCGTTGATTTTCATTGAAGGTTCAACATCAGCGGTAACAAATAAATCCGAAGCACTTTGTTCAATCATTAGATTGAGTAAATCATTAAAATCCATATACTTTCCCCATTAATTTTAGTTTTTATAGGAATGATTCAGGTTGTTTAGCAACAGTACGAGCTGTTTGAGGGCTAATGATGCCTCTCGAAACTAAGTTTTTAAGACTTTGATCGAGTGTGGTCATGCCGTAGTTAGCTCCTGTCTGAATCGCAGAGTACATCTGTGCAACTTTGTTTTCACGAACAAGGTTACGAATCGCAGGAATACCGATCATGATCTCATGCGCTGCAACACGACCACCGCCATTCTTTTTCAACAATGTTTGTGAAATTACTGCTTGTAATGATTCGGATAACATCGCACGAACCATATCTTTTTCTTCGGCAGGGAATACGTCGATCACACGGTCAATGGTTTTTGCTGCTGAGGTGGTATGCAGAGTACCAAATACTAAGTGACCTGTTTCTGCTGCGGTTAGAGCAAGACGAATTGTCTCTAAGTCACGCATCTCACCGACTAGGATAATATCAGGGTCTTCACGAAGGGCTGAACGAAGTGCTTCGTTAAAGCCATGTGTATCACGATGCACTTCACGCTGGTTAATCAAACATTTCTTTGATTGATGTACAAATTCGATTGGGTCTTCAACCGTTAAAATATGGTCATAACGATGCTCATTAATATAATCAATCATTGCAGCCAATGTCGTTGATTTACCTGAACCCGTTGGACCAGTGACCAGAACAATACCACGCGGGTAGTCACAAATATCTTTGAAAATTGTTCCTAAACCCAAGTCTTCCATGGTTAAGACTTTAGATGGAATGGTACGGAATACAGCACCCGCACCACGGTTTTGGTTAAATGCGTTTACACGGAAACGGGCAATGTTTGGTACTTCAAATGAAAAGTCCGTTTCTAGATCTTCTTCGTAATCACGACGTTGTTTGTCATTCATAATGTCGTACACTAAACGGTGTACATCTTTATGTTCTAATGCTGGTAAATTGATACGGCGAACTTCACCATCCACGCGAATCATTGGTGGCATACCCGCTGAAAGGTGTAAGTCCGAAGCACCGTTTTTTACTGAAAACGCGAGTAATTCTGTAATATCCATAATTTCCCCGAAACAATCAAAAAATGTCTCATTATTTTGTAGAATAATATACGGCTTTCACTCTGTGTTACCAACACATTATAGAATGTGAAAGCAAAAAAACATTTCGTAAATGAGAACTGTGTCAATGAATCAATCAGAACAATCACGCATGCAAGTATTAAGTCAAATTGAGCAGGCGTGTCTGCGTGTACAACGCGATCCTAATACTGTGCAATTGTTGGCTGTATCGAAGACACATCCTAGTTTAAGCTTGCGCGAAATGTATGCGGTTGGTCAACGGAGTTTTGGTGAAAACTATTTACAAGAAGCGTTGGCAAAAATTGAAGAGTTACAAGATTTAGATATTGAATGGCATTTTATTGGTCATGTACAACGTAATAAAACCAAACATTTAGCTGAAAAGTTTGATTGGGTACATGGTGTTGATCGCTTAATTATCGCAGAGCGCCTATCTAGCCAACGTTTAGAAACTCAAAAGCTATTAAATATATGTTTACAAGTCAATATTGACGGACAAGACTCTAAAGATGGTTGTGAACCCAATGAGGTCGCAGAATTAGTAGAGCAAATCAGCCGACTACCAAATTTGCGTTTACGTGGTTTGATGGTGATTCCAGCTCCTGATAACGTTGCTGCATTTGCTGATGCTAAAAATTTATTTGATCAAGTGAAATCATTACATGCACAGCCTCAAGATTGGGATACTTTGAGTATGGGTATGTCTGCTGATTTGGATGCAGCAATTGCTGCGGGTTCAACCATGGTTAGAGTTGGGACTGCATTGTTTGGGGCAAGGGATTATTCACTTTAACCCACCACTTCAATCCGACTTGAACCTGAACCAATTGGCTGTACCTGAATTTGCACAGGAATACGTTCATGCATTTCCTGAATGTGCGAGATTAAAATGACTTTACGTCCTTGGCTTTGTAGTTGATCTAGTGCATTCATTACCATATGCAGAGAAGATGCATCCAAGGTGCCAAAGCCCTCATCAATAAACAGCGATTCGATTTTCATTGAACCTGATGCCATATTGGCAATCGCCAAGGAAATTGCGAGGGCAGTGAGGAATGATTCCCCACCAGACAGTGAAGCAACCGAACGGGTTTCGCCATCCATATCATGATCAATAATCGCAAGACTGAGTGAATTATCCAAACGTTTTAAGGTATAGCGCTGTGACAGCATCGCCAGTTGTTGATTGGCATATTCAAGTAAAATATCGAGATTGTACTGTTGGGCTAAATCACGGAATTCTTTACCTTTAGAGTCGCCAATTAGACTAGAAATCTTATTCCAGCGGTGCTCTTGTTGCTGGATCTGTTGAATCTGATCAGCAAATTGCTTTTGTTTGGCTAAATTTTGCTGATGAACTTCCAATTGCAGTTTAAGTTGATCTCGTTGATCTGTTGTCTGTTGTAAAATGTCTTGATTGGCATTTATCAATTCAGTGAGTTGTTCAACTTGAATATTGGGTTCTGATAGAAGATGTACATTCAACTGTTCTTGCATAGTTTTGAGTGCAGAATTCGCTTCACTCAAAGCACGGTCCGCTTGTTGTATTGCATTTCGAATCTGCTGTTCCTGAGTTGATGAAAACGCAAGTAATTCACTGAGTTGATCTTCTGCAAAATTTTGATGCTGGGCTAACCAATTAGTGATTTCAGTTTTACATCGTTCAAGAGAATCATGATTTTGTTGCTGCTGTGCTTTGAGTTGTTCGAGCACATTTTTCTGCTGCTCAAAATGTTGACGAGCTTGTTCAAAACTTTGCTTCACTTGCTGATATTTACTCTGCAATTGCTGACGTTGTTGATCATGCTGTTGTAACCATTCATTGGCTTTGATTTCAGCTGAACCTGTCATGGTGATAATCAGTTGATTAGCAGCATCCGTATTCTGTTTACCTTTAATCTCGATGTCTTTTAATTGTTGCGCACATTCTGCTTGTTGCATAGTGAGTCCCCTCAAATTGGTCTTTAAAACATTCAACTGCTGATCAATTTGTTCTTTCTGTTTGATGAGAGATTCCGCATGCTCTAGTTGTTGGCTACGTTGCTGCAATGCTTGCAATATGTGTTGTGAGATTGACATGTCATGTTTAGACCAAGCAATTTTAGCGTCTGCATTAAGACAATCCACGATATGTTGAATCTGTTGATGTAAATTCTCTACGGTCTGAAGTTGATAAAGTGTATTTTGAATGTTTTGATGAAGCACATGCTGATCTTTATTGGCTTGATTAAGTTGTAATAATTCCTTTTCAAGCTGCTGTTGAGTTTGTGACGCTTCTAAAATGAATGTTTGCATCTTAGTTGTGATGTCATACTCAGTGAGACTGAAATCGAGCTGGATATTCGTCTGTGATACATGCTGCTGTAACACCTGATCATGTGCTTTTACTTTTTCATTCAATTGCTGCAACTGCTGTTGCAATTGATTTTGTTCAGTATCGCTTTGAGTGAATTGTTGTTGAGCTTTTTGCCAAAGTTGGAAAAGTTGTTGTTCCTGTTGAATCGCTTGCTGTTCTTGTTGTTGTTGCAAGGCATATAGAGCTTTAGAGATTTGGTTCTCGTCATCACGATAAGGATGTTCGGTACTACCACAGACAAGGCAAGCTTCGCCGTGTTTGAGTTCAGCACGTAGATGTTCAATATTTTCAGCATGCAACAGCCTTTGTTGTTGCAAAACCTGTTGAAGTTTTTCACGTTCAGTTTTAGCAGCCTGATAATCTTGCTCAGCTTTTTTGCTGTGTTGTTCTAGCTGTTGAGCTTGCTTTTGTACAGCTTCTAATTTGTTTTGCTGCGTAAGGACCTCATTTTTTAATTCAAAATAATGCTGAAGTTTTTGTTGAATTACATCCAATTGATTGAGGTGAATTTGTTGGGTTTCTTTTAGTTTCGATTGTTGCTCAATACGCTGTTCAATTTGTTGGGTCGTGCCAAATTGCGTGATTAAACTATTGAATGTGTTTTGATCTTGCTTAAGTTGGGTCTGTGCTTGTTGAATAGAACCTAACGTGTTTTCTACTTTTTGATATTGCTGAATAAATTGCTTGAGTTGTTGAATATGGGCATGTAAGCCGTTATCTAAAGAAGCATATTGAGCACTATGTTTTAACTGTTCTAAGCAAGCTGTATGTTGCGCACTCAAGTTTTGGATGCTTTGTTCAAGCTGTTGTTGTTGCTCGATGAGTGGTTGCTGTTGACTTTCCAATTGAGTCAGTCGAATCTTTGTTTTCTTATATTCTTCAGCAATATAGTCACGTTCTTGCACAAACTTGCGTACTTGTGCCAGTTCAGTTTGATGCTTTTGCTCGAAATCTTGAAATTGATTGAGTGTTGTTTCTGCTTGAGAATAAAGTGTTTTTTGTTGCTCAAATTGAGTGGTTAAGGCACTAAATTCATTGTGCTTTTGTTGAATTTGTGGCGCGAGTTGTCGCAATGTTTTTTGCAACTGTTGTTGTTGAAAAACAACAGGACGTATCTCGGAAAATGTTTCTAATTGACTCAGTAAGTGCCGATCTTTGGCGATTTTTTCTTGGGTTTTAAGTTGCAGATCATAGTCTTGTTTTTTTAACGCTATGTCTTTATTGATTTTATCGCGTTGTTCAAACCACTGTTGTTGTTGTCTGAATTGATTTTTTTCATTTTCAAGTTGTTGCACGTGTTGCTGTAGCTGTTTGAATCGCTGTTGTAACTCAGCGATTTCTTCATCAGAACGAATTTCAATGTGTCCTAAAACACTTTCTAATTTTTCTCGTTGTAAGCGAACTTCTTTGGTTTTTTCAAAAGCCAACTGTCCAATCTTGGCAAAAATACTGGAGTTGGTCAGATATTCCAATAATTCACCACGTTCATTATCCCGTGCTTTTAAAAAGGTGGTGACTTCGGATTGTGCCAGTAACACGGCACGCGTGAATTGTTCAAAACTGAGCTGCGTAATTTGTTGAATATGAGTTTCGACGGCTTTGGTTTTATCTGCGACAACCACGCCATCGGTGAGGCATTTCAATGAGCGTTGTACACTTTGCAGTTTGCCACTGGCATTTTCACGTGCACGTTTAATTTCCCAACGCGCTAAATAATGTTTTTGATCCTGTGCGACAAAACACAGCTCGGCAAAACCGTGTCCAGTACCACGACGTAATACAGTGAGAGGAGAGTTTGTCAGCAATTCTGATCCATCTACATCGATTAGTTTGCCATCACTGCCTTTTAGTCGTGGGATTTGATTAAATAGGGCAAGGCACATCGCATCTAAAATCGTGGATTTACCTGCACCTGTTTTTCCTATAATCGCAATCAATCCAGCATGTGCTAAAGGTTCACTTTCAAAATCAATAAAATGCTCACCTGCAAGAGATGCCAGATTTTTTAGTCGAATGGATAAAATTTTCATGGCAAATCCTTAAACTGTTTGATCATCTTCAAGTTTTTTCTGTGCTTCAGCAACTAAGCTTAAAAAGTCTTTGGTGACTTCATCATCAGCGCTATAGCCTTTTTTCTCCCAAATTTGTTGAAACAGTTTTTCGGGTGTTGGTGGCTCTAAATTAATTTTTGATTCAATTTCTGCATTGGTTTGATTGGATAAATATTGTCGTGAAATCCGCACTAAACGGTAACGATCTTTAGGCAGGGCATCTTCAAATTGTTGTCTGAGATTCGGTTGAGGAGGCGTGGCTGTGTGATATTCAATATCAACATATTCACGATGATCTATACATTCAATGAGGCCCTGTGGCAGATTTTTGAGTCGCTGCATGACGTCATTGAGTTCACCTTTAATTTTGTGTAATTGAATCGCTCGTGGAATGGCAATTGCTTCAAACTCAACTTGATTTCCAGTTTCAATAGGATCTATCGTGACTTCAAGCACTTGGTGTTTATAGTTAATTTCACTAAATGACAAAGGAATTGGAGAGCCACTATAACGGATGTGATCTTGCCCAACTTTCTGTGGCTTATGCAGATGACCTAAAGCCACATAGTCAATCTCATCGTCAAACAGCGTGGTTGAAAGTGCTTCTTCATTACCAATAATAATTGGTCGTTCAGAATCTGAAGTTTCACCACCTTGCATATGTGCATGTGACATCAGAATTAAAGCTTGATCATCGGTTTTACGGCGTTTTGCTTCTGCGATTAAATGTTGATGTAAATAAGCAATCGCATTTTGACTGTTTGTGGTGTTTTCATTGAAACCTGTGATTTCGGCTGAACGTAAGAAAGGCAGGGCAATGCACCATGCGACAATCTGTTTTTGTTCATCATAAATCGGCAAAATTAAACGATCTAAATCTAAGCTTTTATCTTCATTCCAGCGAATTACTCCGACTGTTTTGGCATTGTACTTTTCAAGTAAGGGTTCAACTTGTTCAATCCGATAGCCTGAATCATGATTTCCCGCAATCATCAATGTTTGCATCTGTGGTGCAAGATCATGCGCATCGGCAAGGAATTGATAAAGCTGTTTTTGTGCTTGTGAGCTCGGATTGATTACATCAAAAATATCGCCTGCAATGAGTAAGGCATGCGGTTGTTTAATTTTGATTTGCTCAAGTAACCATGCAAGAAATTGTTCATGTTCGTAGTGGCGGGAATGGTTGTAAAAAAACTGTCCCAGATGCCAGTCAGAAGTATGAAAAAAACGCACGGTCATAAGTGAATCTAATAATGAAATGAATGCGAATAAGGTAGCACGTATTCTAGAAAAAAGTAGAGCTTAGCCAAGCAGAAAGTAGCTACAAGATATCGCTTGATCATTTTAAAACGATCAACTAGTTTGGTACCGAAAAACTAAATAATAGGAAATAGAAAATGAGCTTAGGAAAAGTAAGCCGTGAAATGATTGATCATATTATGTTGATCGGTTTAGATCGTGTGGCAAAACGCAATGCCTTTGATAGCCATATGATTGAGGATTTATCTTTAGCATTAACAGAATATGAAAATAATCCTGAATTACGTTGTGCTGTCATTTTTGCGCATGGAGATCATTTTACCGCTGGTCTAGACCTAGTGGAATTACAACCGAAAATTCCGCATGGGATTTTTAATTTTGCCGATGCTCAAATTAATCCTTGGGGCGTTGGAGGAAGACATAGAACTAAACCTGTTGTGGTTGCAGTGCAGGGTATTTGTTATACTGCTGGAGTGGAACTCATGCTCAATGCAGATGTGGTAATAGCCAGTGAAGATACTGTGTTTGGGCAACTCGAAGTACTACGGGGGATTATGCCTTTTGGCGGTGCAACGGTTCGTTTTGTACAGGCAGCAGGTTGGCAAAAAGCGATGCCTTATTTGCTTACAGGTAAAACCTTTGATACTCAAAAAGCCAATGAGTTGAATCTTGTTTCTGAGGTTGTAGAAAAAGGTAAGCAACTTGAGCGTGCGATCGAAGTTGCTAAAGAGATTTGTATTGCTGCGCCACTTGCTGTGCAGGCTCTATTAGCTTCTGCAACCGATGGAGTGACTTTAGGGCATACAGTTGCGTTTGATAAAATGGATAACTACCTTAAACCACTATTTGAATCTGAGGATGCTCAAGAGGGTGTTCGAGCCATGCTTGAAAGACGTTTGCCACAGTTTCAGGGTAAATAATTCCAAATTTTTATTTTAATCATCAAATACTGATGCGATAAGTTGATTTAGCATTTTAAGATAGGCTCTATACCAACGTTTTAAAATCTAAATCAACGGGTTGAATTTCATTGGTGCCATGAAACCAAATATGGACTAGATCTGAAAGCGTATGTGGGGCGTGTTTCTGCGGAAGAAAAATTAAATAATCTCCGCATCCATTACGGGCGATCGCAATGGCATGTAATGGAAAGCCAGTCCATTGTTTCGCAATTTTTGTTTCATGCAAGATATGGTTGCATGTACGTATTTTTCTTTTTTGATTGGATCGATCGAAAAATGGGAAAATTTGCCAATTATCATTTTCAACAAAAACATCGCCACCATTTTCAATCATCATTTTATTTTTAAAAGATGATGGAAATACAAGGTTGAGTTCTTTCTCAGCGTCTAAAATATATTGTTCCTCAATTGGAAAAGCCATGAATCATCTTCTTTCAGGTTTATACTGCATTTGTATTCGTTTTAATGTATGAAATATATAATGTTGACGTTCTGGAGACAAGCCCAAACCAAAGCGAATGGGTTGCGCGGCATCTATAAAGATTTGTCCTTGTTGTTTGTTGGAAGCATTTTGAATTTGATTTTCTCTGATTCGACTCACTTCATTCCACATAAAAGATTTGGATTTACCTAATTTCCCAATGCCTGTAAAAACCTTTCCACCTTGACGATCTATGGTGAGTTCAACTTTTCCAAACAGGACGAGTAAAGTAAAAAAGCCAAAGATTAATGTACCGATGATAAATGGGATACCAAATAAACTTTGTAAAAGACTAAATTCTTGGTTTGCTATTTGGGTACCATAAATCCCACCCAATGAACCACCTGACCATATCAGCATAAATGGAACCAAGAAAAAGGCGATTGGACTTCTTAAGGTTGCACCAAGTTTAATTTCTTGCATGTCATTTTTATACCAAGCACCTTTGGGTGGTTGATTAATATCAAAAGCGAATTGGGGTGATGAATCAAAATTTTCAGATACTCTGAATAGATGATTGCAGTTTTGACATTTCCCCATATCCGTTTGGATATTGATATTCTCATTCACAACTTCGTTTTGACAGTTTGGACATTTCATTTTTATTTGAATTAACTATCTTAATTTTAAGAAAATTTAGTATAACACTGTCATTTTGCATTCTCATCTATTTCGCATATACCAAAGACATTATTGTCTAGGTCGAGAAAATAGCCTTGCCAACAACGATGAGGAATCGCAAATTTATCCATCGCTATAAGACCGCCCAAGCTTAAAATTTTGGCTGCGATTTCATCAAAATTATCTACTTCAATCGTGCAGGTAAAGGCATTGGTACCGCATTCAGTTGAAGGGATTGCGACTGGACGTTGCAGTAATCCACCATGAATTCCTTCCGTTTCGATACGATAATATTCTATGGGTAAGCCATCAACATGCTCGAAATGCCAACCAAAGACATTTTGATAAAATTGAGTATCGCGTTTGGGATTCGAGGATTGAATTTCAAAATAGATAATCGAGTTCATGGCTAATCCTATATTTTTATTTTTGTATCATTAGAAAAATAAAAACCGACGATTCGAGTGATGATAAATCGTCGGTCAAAATCTTTATCAAAAGTTTTGGCTGCTAACAAAACAAATGCTAAAGATGGAGAGTCATAATGAAAGGTCACCGAAAATCGTTGCGGATGCCGTGCAATTTAAATTCGGTTGCTGCGACCTTGTACCCTATATAACGCTAAAGAATGTTGATCGGTTGACATAAAAATGAAAAAAAAGTGAAAAAAATTTATAATTAATTAATGAAACCACTCAAATTGGGTTTAACTACATGATTTCACTTCGTTTATATTATTTATGGTTTTTTATTATTTGTTTGGTTTCAACTTTGGTAGCAGGCGTGCTGGCTGCTATTTTACCAAATAATATTGCAGGTGTACTCACAGCAATTCCGTATTTGATTGCTATTATTTTTGTTTTATTCAAATTTTTAAAACAGCAACGCCGTGCCCCAACTGCAACTGAAAAAAATAAACTCACTTTCATGTTTAGTTTAATTTTTTGGGGGTACAACTTATTTGGATTATTACTCGGTTTATTCATTTTTAGTCGCAATGATCCTGAAGTTTGGCAGAACTTTATTGCGTATTTACAGCAGCCAAATTTTCTCATGATCGTTGTAGTAATGTGGTTGATGCTTGCAATACCTCTATATTTGATCACATTGTGGTTCTATGGCGCACAAGCACAACGAATGGCGAACAAGATGTTTAACTAGGTTAATAAAGTTCACTTGTAATTCACCCTTGTTCTGTTAAGACTATCTATACAAATGATTTTTGATAGGTAGTGCGATGCAAAAATTGACTGTATTGGTAACAGGGGCGAGTGGATTTATTGGTTCTCATCTTTTACCTTTTTTGTTGAAAAAACAGTACAAGGTCATTGCGCTAACACGACAAACAAATAAATCTTCACAACATCCTGATCTGCAATGGGTGACTTCATTTGAGCAGATTCAAACCCAACAAATTGATTATGTCATCAATCTTGCGGGCGAAAATATTGGTCAAAAACGCTGGAGTAGTGAGCGTAAACAGCAATTAATTAATAGTCGTGTCAATACCACCCAACGACTTTATGAGTGGTTGCAACAGCAACAGATTTTTCCTAAATGCATTATTTCTGGCTCAGCGATTGGCTACTATGGTATTGATCCACAAGAGCAATGGAATACCAGTTGTGATGAAAACACCCCAGCGCAGGCGATTTTTATGTCTGAGCTTTGCCAAGCTTGGGAGCAAACAGCTTTAAAGTTTTCCCAACAGAATACGAAGATTATTCGTTTGGGGATTGTATTTGGTCAAGGTGGTGGAATTTTGCCGCAAATGTTGTTGCCGATTCGATTAAATGCCGCGGGTAAGATTGGTTCAGGGCAACAACCAGTAGTGTGGATTCATATCCAAGATGTGTTAAGTGCAATAGAGTTTTTATTTGACTCCAATAGTGCGCAGAAGGTTTACAATCTCGTTGCACCTGAGCAAACAAATCAACAGCAATTCGTTAAGATTGCTAGCAAAATCTTAAAGCGAAAACCCT
>NZ_MELG01000097.1:39419-62595 GCF_001767535.1 Acinetobacter sp. GWC1_38_13
TAGGTGAAATTTTACTCGACGACTAAGAGTTTCTTTCGTAGTTGGGTTGGAGAGTACGCGTTTGGTTCAACACATGTCGGTTGCTCTAGAATGAGCTGACGCAGTAGTTGTGCTGAACCTGCTCCCATACATAATCCATTGCGGAAATGTCCAAAGTTTGCCCACAAATTTTCAACCTCTGGAATCGCCCCTATGTATGGGATGCCATGTGGTGAACTAGGGCGCAATCCTGCCCAACGTTTTACGATTGGAAATTGAGCTAGCTCAGGAACCATTTCTAGGCACGCTGTCAAAATGTCTTGCTGAGTTTGATCATCTACAGTGGTATTAAAACCGCAGTCCGCCATACTTGAACCACAGACGATATGACCATCCTGACGTGGAATCAGATACATCACTTGATTCATGCACATCGTTGGAAGCCAATTTTCAGGTGTTTTGAATAACAACATTTGACCTTGGATAGGACGAACAGGAATATTCAGTTGTAACTGTTCTTCCCAATGCTTTGTCCACGCACCTGAAGTTAAAACTACATGATCAGCAAAGTGTTGGTGACCATCTTCGCTTTGCAAGCCCTTAATTTTATGTTTTTGAATGATTAACTTTTCGATTGGACTATGTTCAGAAAAACGAACCAAAGGATGTTGTTTCAAATAACTAATCAGAGATTGAAGTAGGCGAGGATTCCGCACATTGGATAGATGAGGAAAATAAATGGCTTCTCGGAATTTTGTTGAAACACGTGGATTAATCTGATTGAGTTGATTCTGATTTAAATATTCTGATTGTTGCATCGGTTCATTGAACTTAGCTGCATAACTCAACCCAATATCAAAATCGTCCTGATCGAAAATTAGCATGCCTGTATCGTGAATCTGAAAATCAATCCCTGTGATTGGGTAGAGTTTTTCATTCCACATTTGATAGAGCGGTTTTCCAAACTGAGCTAATTGGTTAACTTCGGGTGCATATCGCCACGGATACATAGGCGATAAAATACCACCACCAGCCCAAGATGCAGCTTGACCTGCTTGCTGTTGATCAAAAATATCAACAAAACAGCCTTGTTCAGCAAGTTCCAGAGCTGTCATTAAGCCGCTGATCCCTGCACCAATGATAGCAATATGCATATTAACGTCAAACCAATTTAAAGATTCCTCCCTCCTTGTTAAAGAGGTGAGGAGTGTTGTAGCTTCGGAGAGTTATTTCATCTCTTTGAGTTTACGTGCGGCTTCTTCAGCAAAATAAGTCCAGATACCGTCTGCACCTGCACGACGACAGCACATTAATGATTCTAAGATAACGCTGTCCGATAACCAGCCATTTTGGATAGCTCCTGCAAGCATCGCGTATTCACCGCTAACTTGATAGACAAAGGTTGGTACGCCAAAAGTATCTTTTACTTCGCGAACAACGTCTAGATATGGCATTCCTGGTTTAACGATGACCATATCTGCACCTTCTTGGATGTCTAAAGCAATCTCATGTAATGCTTCTGCACGGTTGCCGATATCCATTTGATAATTATATTTATTGCCACCTTTTAGATTGCTAGCAGAGCCAACTGCATCACGGAATGGACCATAGAAACTTGATGCATATTTAGCAGAGTACGCCATTATATTGGTATAAATAAAACCGTTTTGTTCAAGTGCTTGACGGATTGCTCCGATACGACCATCCATCATGTCACTTGGGGCAACAACATCTGCACCTGCCGCAGCATGACTCAATGCTTGTTTAATTAAGCATTCAACAGTTT
Source organism: Acinetobacter sp. GWC1_38_13 (assembly GCF_001767535.1). Taxonomy (NCBI): domain Bacteria; kingdom Pseudomonadati; phylum Pseudomonadota; class Gammaproteobacteria; order Moraxellales; family Moraxellaceae; genus Acinetobacter; species Acinetobacter sp. GWC1_38_13. Next base: position 41,185 of record NZ_MELG01000097.1, read on the forward strand.
CATCGTTCAACACATAGCCTGTTTCATCGATAATGCCATCTTGACCATGAGTGGTATAAGGATCAAGCGCACCATCTGTGATGAGTACCATTTCAGGTAATTCTTTTTTAAGTAATTGGCAAGTGGTTTGTACTAATCCATCTTCATGCCATGCTGCTTCAGCAGTTAAACTTTTGTCTTCTTGAGGGGTAACGGGAAATAATGCAAGCTTTGAAACACCTAACTCAAGAAGTTGTTCTGCTTTTTTGAGCAATAAATCAGCAGATAAACGCTGTATATTTGGCATGCTCGGAATGTCTTGAACTTGTTGTTGTCCTGGTAGTACAAAAACTGGATAAATCAAGTGATTAGCTGTCAATTGTGTTTCGCTTACCATCGCTCGTAATTGGTCATTTTTACGGATACGGCGCATGCGAGTCGCAGGGAAAGCAGGACGATTGAACGTATAAGTCATAACAATCTCGATGTTCAGTATTACACTATAGGAATAATTGAATCATTTAAGTCATGCTAGGGGAGAACTTAGCGGCTTAGGTCAATTCGATGTCCTCACTATTGTAGCCCTATAATTTTGGTTTTGTAAAAATTATGGGATGTTTCAAAAGGGCTGTTGAAATTTTGATCATGTGATGCAGTATTCATGATAAGTCATAAGTATTTGCAGGCATTTATCAATGCTCATCAGCTTCGATCTATGGATTCAGGCAGCGTATGAATGATGTAAAGAAAAACTGGACAGGTAATATTCAGTTAGGTGCTAAAGCCGATCATGGCGTGGTATTAAAACAGCTTTGTAAAGCATTTAATTCTTCACCATTTTTTAAGCACTGTGGCATGGTCATGCGTGTAGTTGATGATCAAATTGAAGGCTACATTGAGATTCAACCAGAGTTGATTGGTAATGTTGCGTTCCAGATTTTGCATGGTGGTGTTGCTGCAACGATGTTGGATAGTATTGGTGGAGTGGTTGCAATGGAACAGCTATATCGCCGTGCAACGCCAGAGGATTTACCGGATACTATTAAAAAAGTTTCTCGTTTGGCTACTGTTGATATGCGTGTAGATTATCTTGCACCTGGTCGTGGTAAATATTTTATCGCTCGTGCAGAAACTTTGCGTTTAGGGCGTAAGGGATGCACGATGCGCATGACGATGGTCAATGATGACGATAAGCCAATAGCGACTGCAATCGCATCATATGCTTTCTAATTTTTGAAAAATTTCAAAAAAGCGCCATTCGGCGCTTTTTTATTTCTGAAAACAAATAGTTTTAATTATTATCAAAATGCTAGAACTGAACGCATCAGTTATTTTTTTTATTCTCGTTATATGATTATTTATCGGTAGAATGCTCTGAAATTTTTGTTCATATTTATCTTTTGTTTTTAACTTTCGGTTAAGTTTCGATACATAGACTGATCGGCTGATTAAAACAGAAGTAAATGATCTATTTAATTTTCAGGAATAATTTATGACTGACTCCCAAACCAACGAACAGCAAGCTTTATCTGAAGCTATTTCTGATGATGCAATGAAAGCAAAGCGTAAAAAGTTTTTAGGACTATTTGCCCTGATTCTTATCATAGCTGCAATTTTGTATGGGATTTGGGTATTATTTTTTCATCATTCTGTAAGCACTGATAATGCCTATGTTGGTGCTGAAACAGCACAAGTGACCTCTATGATCGGTGGACAAGTTGCTGAAGTTTTAGTGAAGGATACACAGCAGGTTAAACGTGGCGATATCTTAGTTAAAATCGACCAACGAGATGCACAAATTCAACTTGCACAGGCTCAAGCGGAGCTAGCTAAAGCACAACGTCAATACAAACAAAGCCAAGCAAATAGCAGCTCTCTGAATTCACAAGTGATCGTAACTAAAGATGAAATCACAAGTGCTCAAGCTCAAGTCAATAAAGCCCAAGCTGAATATGATCGAGTGAGTTTAGAGTTAAAACGTCGTAACGAACTAGCTGCTTCAGGTGCAATTTCTAAAGAAGAATTAAGTAAATCACAAAGTGCTGTTTCGACTGCAAAAGCCAGTTTAGAGCTTGCTCAAGCAGGACTTGCTCAAGCTATGTCGAGTCGTAATGCTGCGGTAAGTACTTTGGCTGCAAACGATGCTTTGATTCAAGGTGTCAATGAGGCTTCAACCCCAGATGTTTTAGTGGCAAAAGCACATGTTGATCAATCATTATTAGATTTGGAAAGAACGGTTATACGTGCCCCTGTAGATGGTGTTGTAACACGTAAGAATATTCAAATTGGACAGCGTGTTGCACCTGGAACAGTCATGATGTCTGTCGTACCAGTTTCAGCGTTGTATGTAGATGCCAACTTCAAAGAAAGCCAATTGGCAAAAGTGAAAGCGGGTCAAACTGTGACATTAACATCTGATTTATATGGGGATGAAGTCGTTTATCACGGCAAAGTTCAAGGTTTCTCAGGTGGAACAGGTGCTGCTTTTGCATTGATTCCTGCACAAAATGCGACTGGAAATTGGATTAAAGTGGTTCAGCGCTTACCTGTGCGCATCACCTTAGATCCTAAAGAGTTGGCTGAGCATCCTCTGCGAGTAGGTCTTTCAATGCAAGTAGATATTGATCTCGCATCGAAGTAATTCATCATGAAGACTCAGAATCCTTTTGCAGAACTCAGTGGTGGGCGATTATTGCTTGCAGCTTTTGTAATTGCACTTTCTAACTTTATGGTGGTGTTAGACACGACGATTGCTAACGTTTCTGTTCCTCATATCACTGGTAACCTCGCCGTTTCAAGTTCTCAAGGAACTTGGGTGATTACGTCTTATGCAGTGGCTGAAGCCATCTGTGTTCCTTTAACTGGATGGTTGGCAGGGCGATTTGGTACGGTTCGTGTCTTTGTCTTTGGTTTGATTGGCTTTACGGTCTTTTCTTTTTTATGCGGTCTAGCGACTTCATTAGAAATGTTGGTCTTTTTTCGTATCGGACAAGGGCTTTGTGGTGGACCGTTAATGCCACTGAGTCAAACATTATTGATGCGTATTTTCCCACCTGAAAAACATGCTCAAGCGATGGGGCTATGGGCAATGACAACGGTGATTGGACCTATTCTCGGTCCTATTTTAGGCGGTTTGATTAGCGATAATTTATCATGGCATTGGATATTTTTTATCAATATACCTGTCGGAATATTTTGTGTTCTCGCTGCGATGCGTTTGTTGTCGGTAGCTGAAACCAAAACAGAAAAATTACGCATAGATGCGATTGGGTTGGGATTGCTGGTACTTTGGATTGGTGCGTTACAACTCATGCTTGATCTTGGGCATGAAAAGGACTGGTTCAACAGTAGTAGTATTATCGTTTTAGCTTTAATTGCCGTGATTGGTTTTATTGTTTTTATGATTTGGGAGTTAACCGAAAAACACCCTGTTGTAAATTTATATGTTTTTAGGCATCGAGGTTTTGCAGTTTCTGTCACTGCCTTAGCATTTGGGTTTGGGGCATTTTTTGGCAGTATTGTATTGATCCCACAGTGGTTGCAAATCAATCTAGGATATACCGCAACATGGGCTGGTTATCTAACGGCAACTATGGGCTTTGGTAGTTTGACTATGTCTCCAATTGTAGCCAAATTATCAACCAAATATGATCCACGTGCTTTAGCGAGTTTTGGTTTAGCTTTGCTGGGTGTTGTAACCTTAATGCGTGCATTTTGGGTAACTGATGCAGATTTTATGGCATTGGCTTGGCCTCAGATATTGCAGGGTTTTGCTGTCCCATTTTTCTTTATTCCGTTATCTAATATTGCAATGGGCTCGGTTCTTCCCCAAGAAATGGCATCTGCTGCAGGTTTGATGAATTTCCTAAGAACCATGGCAGGGGCAATCGGTGCTTCGATTGCAGTTACGATTTGGGATGATCACACCAAAGTGGCGCGTAGTGAAATGGTTAATTCACTGCATCCACAAGAGGTTCAAAATACATTGCTGCAAAATGGATTTTCTTCTGATGCTACTTTGGCAACGATCGCCAATCTTGTCGATAAAGAAGCAATTACGATTTCAGCAAATCATGTCTTTATGATTTTAGCTTTGGTGTTTGTGTTTGCGAGTCTATTAATTTGGTTAAGTCCTAAACCTAAGCCGATAGTAGGTGGCCCCGCACCACATTAATCGCATGACTTAAATGGAAATCATTGAATTAAACTTGGGGTTGTTCTCCGAGTTTTTTCTTATAGCTAAGGTGTAACCTAACTCTAAAGAGGATCAAGTAAAAAATCGCTTGACCTTACAATGATGGGAAGGAATATATTCTATTAACCATCTATTTTATTGGAGAGATATCATGGAATTTCATGTAGAGAATATGACGTGTGGTGGTTGTGCTCGCGGTGTTACTCGAGCAATTCAAGCTTTGGATGCAAATGCTAAAGTGATTGCTGATCCACCAAGTCGTAAAGTGACAGTTGAAACAACAGCAACACAAGAGCAGGTTGCTGAAGCATTGACTGAAGCAGGTTTCCCACCGCGCTAAAATCATTTAGACAAAGTTTAAGGGCTACATTTTCGTAGCCCTTTTTAATACCTTATTTTTTCTTCGCTAATGGTGAAATTGACAGCAAGTCATTATGGTGATGCTGTTCCTTATTTTCATTGCTAGGTTCTTTGAGACCCTCGAGAATCGGACATTCAGGTCGATCATCACCTGCGCAGCAATTGATTAAATCTTTCAGCGTATTCGCCATTTGCTGTAAGTCGTTTATACGTTCTTCTAATTTTTCAATATGTCCGAGTGCTAAGCGTTTTACATCAGCACTTTGTCGATTGCGATCATTCCATAGATCAAGCAAATCTGAGATTTCCACAACTGAAAATCCCAATTCTCGACTTCGCTTGATAAACTTTAAACGTTCAACATCAGTCGCTGAGTAGGAGCGATAACCTGCATTATTACGCCCCGCAGTCGGGATCAAACCAATCTGTTCATAGTATCGAATCATTTTGGTTGAGACCCCTGAAGCTTGAGATACTTTACCAATATTCATCTTATTCTCCTCAACCTAGATGTACTGAGGGTGGTTGAAAACGACGTAGACGTAGTGCATTTCCTAATACAAAGACGCTAGATAATGCCATAGCTCCTGCAGCAAAGATGGGTGACATTAAAATTCCATAGTTTGGATATAATATTCCAGCGGCAACAGGAATTAGCATGGTGTTGTAAGCAAAAGCCCAAAACAGGTTTTGATGAATGTTGCCGATTGTGGCTTTGGATAAGGCGATTGCATTTGTTACACCTTGCATATTGCCAGACATGAGCACGACATCTGCCGATTCAATTGCAACATCTGTACCTGTACCTATCGCTACACCTACATCGGCTTCAGCTAATGCAGGGGCATCATTAATGCCATCACCAACAAAGACAATATGACCATATTGGGATTTTAGCTCTTTGACTGCATTAACTTTTCCTTCAGGTAAGACTTCAGCGATCACCTCATCAATTCCTAATTGTTTTGCAATTGCCTGAGCAGTACGTGCATTATCTCCAGTGATCATTGCGACTTTCAGTCCTAATTGGTGTAATGCATGAATCGCTGCGGGAGTCGTGGATTTAATTGGATCTGCAACCGCTATAATTCCTGCTAGTTGACCATTCATCGCAACATAAAGTGGTGATTTACCTTCATCACCTAAACGTAAAGCAGTTGTTGCGAAGGGTTGTACTTCAATACCGAGCTGCTGCATATAACGATCAGCACCGATATTAATTTGAATATCATCATTGATCACTGCAGATACACCCATACCCGTAACCGAATCAAAGCGATCAACTTTAGGAAGAACCAAGTTCTCTAGATTGGCCTGATCAACAATCGCTTTTGCGATAGGATGTTCTGATCGGGATTCAACAGCAGCTACAGCAGCCAAAACTTGATCTCGTTCAAACTGAGATGTGACTTCAAAATCAGTTAATTCTGGATGTCCCTCAGTTAAAGTACCTGTTTTATCAACAGCTACAATTTTTGCATCTTTTAATAGCTGTAAAGCTTCGCCTTTACGGAACAACACGCCTAATTCTGCACCACGACCTGTACCCACCATGATCGATGTAGGTGTTGCCAAACCCATAGCACATGGACAAGCGATAATCAGTACTGCGACTGCATTTACTAAGGCAAAAGTTAGGGCAGGAGATGGGCCGAAAATTAACCAAACTAAGAATGTCAGCACTGCTGCAATCATTACTGCTGGTACGAACCATAAGGTAATTTTATCGACTACCGCTTGAATCGGCATTTTAGAGCCTTGTGCTTGCTCAACTAAGCGAATTATTTGCGCTAGCATGGTTTCACCACCAACAGCTAATGCTGTAAAAGTGAGAGTTCCATTTTGATTAATCGTACCACCTACCACATCGCTACCAATCACTTTCTCAACAGGTATCGGTTCACCTGTAATCATGGATTCATCGACAAAACTATTTCCATCAGTCACTTTTCCATCAACAGGTATTCTTTCGCCAGGTTTTACAATCACCGTGTCACCAGCAATAACTTGATCAATTGCAATCTCAAGCATTTGTCCATCACGGTGAACATGAGCTGTTTTAGCTTGTAAACTGACTAAACGTTGAATCGCTTCTGAAGTACGTCCTTTTGCTTTTGCTTCAAGAAAACGACCAAGTAAGATTAAAGCAACAATAACCGCAGCAGCTTCATAATAAACATTGACTGTTCCCGAAGGGAGTGTGTCTGGAATGAAGGTAGCCACTATAGAAAATAGATATGCAGCTAATGTTCCAACGGCTACCAAAGAATTCATATCTGGTGCTAGACGAAATAAAGCTGGGATGCCTTTTAAATAAAATCTTCTTCCTGGAATCGTTAATACAAGGGTAGTCAGTACGAATTGTATGTACCAACTATTTTGCATCCCAATGGTTTGAGCAATCAGATGATGAAAGCTTGGAATTAGATGAGAGCCCATTTCAAGAATAAACACAGGCAAAGCAAAAAGTGTGGCAAGAATTAAATCACGTTTAAGTTCAGCGCGTTCTTGATCTTTTTTCTGAAGCTGCTCAGATGGATCGGCAATTGAAGCTTGAATTTCTACAGCATCATATCCAGCTTTATCTATTGCTGCGATCAATGCCTCTATACTTGCCGAACCACTTACTGTTGCTCGTTCAGTTGCAAGATTGACATTCGCTTCAGTGACACCAGAGACGGCTTTGAGTGCTTTCTCGACACGACCAACACATGAGGCACAGGTCATACCTTTTATAGATAATTCAATTCTGTCTTGGGGAACATCATAGCCTGCTTGTTCAATTGCATGAATTAATAATTGACGATCTAAAGGCTTATTAAGTGTAATGTCTGCACGCTCAGTGGCTAAATTTACTGAGGCTGATCGCACACCATCAACTTTTTTAATAGCATTTTCAACACGACTTACACAGCTTGCACAAGTCATACCTTCAATTTGTAAGCTTAATCTTTGATTTATTTCGGTTCCCATGGGATTTACCTATAAATATTCTTTGATTGCTTAAAGCATAGACCTTACCATTATAGGAAGGTCAAGTACTCACTATGTAAATATCGAAGTGAAATCTATTTTTAAAATAAACATGATGAAATTGATATTTAAATCAGTTGCTTGAGGGTTTTATTCTATATTTACTCAAATAATGAATCTTTTTTTTGTTTTGTACATTATTGATATTCTTGCGAATTTAAAAAAATATAAAAGTCTTGTCAATAAAAAAGCCACTTATGTAAGTGGCTTTTTTATTAAAGGTATTTGGTGGAGGTGGCGGGAGTTGAACCCGCGTCCGCCAGCACTACACTCGAGAATACTACATGCTTAGATATCGTCTATTGTTTTAACACCATGTGACCCGACGAACAGGGTACAAGGTGCGATCCTCTAAGTTTGGTATAAAGCCCCGAGGCTTGGCTCTATACGGACTTGTGTGCGTGCGCTTCGGTCGGGTTCCTAAACCACAAGTATTCTAGGAAGCGGACAAGCTGCCCTTAGGCAGCTAGAGCGTAAGTTTCGTCGTTTGCGACTATTTAAATGCAAATTTTATTTACGAGAGAAAATGCGCTCTCGGCATGCATCTATGAGCTTCATCACCAGCGTCGAAGCCAATAACACCCCCATATATGAAAGAGCATCATAGCATAAATATTATGGATTTGAACGTTAATTTCTATGTAATTTGATCGATTAATAGATTCTTGCATTTCAATTAAACCAACGGACAATAAACTCGCTACAGCAGTCAAGTCATTTACTTAAATTGAAATAAAACAAAGAATTTGATTGAAAATACATCATATTGTTGTTTGGAAGAAAAAATTTACTATGAAGAGCGGGGGGAAATCAAAGAATAAAATTGAGAAAAATGTTTTGAAAATTAGACTAATTATTACCGTGATAAATTATGTTATTTGTGTTATAAATTGTATCTTAATTGTTTTTATTTTTTGCATTTGCTTTTTGATGGTTATTGGGGTTGATAAGTGGATGAGGATTCAACACTTTCTATAAAAAATTTTAATTTAGAAATCTCAGGGAAGAAAATTTTAAGATCTTTAAATTTAAAGGTTTTAAGCCATGGGATTACTATTTTAATGGGACCTTCCGGAACAGGTAAATCGACTTTACTGCGTACACTTGCGGGTCTGAATCAAGGAAATCCTCAACTCAAGTTCAGTGGTGAGATCACTTTTAATGGCTATTCATTATTTGAGTCTGATAAAAAACCTGCCTTAGTTCAGCAAAAATTAATTCATATTACACAGACTGTTAAAGAAAATATTCTTTCACATTTACCTAATCGTTCGAGCCTAGATTTACAACAACAACTCAGTCTAATCCAGCAGTTATGCGATCAGTATGATCAAACTTGGATTCTGGCAAAGCTTCACCAATCGACGGCAACTTTAGAACGCCATGAAGCAAAGAATTTAGCAATTTTATATACCTTGTTGTCAGAGCCAGCACTGTTGATGATTGATGAACCAACGGTGGGGTTATCTGATTCCGATGCGATTTTTGTGCATGATTTAATCCGAAAAATTGCCAAAAAAATCCCGATTCTGATTGTATCTCACCATATTCAGCGATCTAAAAAATTAGCCAATTACGTTGGTTTATTAGCAAATGGTTGCATACAAGAAATTAGCTCAGCAGAAGCTTTTTTTGAACATCCTCAACACGAGATGACGAAACAATTTCTGAGAACCGGGTCCTGTGCGGAGCTTTCTACTGAAGAGTTAGATCGACAAGAGCAATCGTTGATGAATCTCCAAGTAGCGACTTCAAAACATTTGAGTTTAGCTAAACCTTTAGTAGACGTTGATCAAATATCAAATGAACCAATTTTAGACTGCTCGCAGAAAATCCAAAGTCGTGAAGATACAGACACAAATCTGCAACACGTTGATTTTTTAGAACACGAAGCGGATGCAAAAAACCAAGCTAGAGGCCCTTTGGGGTTTGTTTGGCTAATTCGCGGACGGCTTGCTGGTTGTCCGTGTCCTGGTGTAGTTCGAGAGACGGCACTTGATTTGAAGTATTTACAGGATGTTGGAATTACTGATTTGGTATCACTAACCGAGGAAAGTTTTAACCCTGATCTAGCCGCTGAATTTGGCATAACAGTTTCACATTTCCCGATTGACGATATGTCTGTTCCATCTTTGCAGGATGCTTATCAGTTTTGTCTATGTATTGACCAAAAAATATCTCATCGCAAATCGATTGCGTTGCACTGTAAAGCAGGTTTGGGGCGAACAGGAACGATGTTGGCTGTTTACTTTTTATGGAAAGCAAGGCTTCAAAAGACTGCACTTGAGGCAATCGAATATATACGTTCTCTGAATTACTTGATGATTCAATCTGAGCAGCAGATTGATTTTTTGTATGATTTTTCAATTTTTTTAGAAAAACACATTGATTCTAATGTGTTGGTTAGCAAGGTGTAACTCGCCATACAAGGGGAAAATAAGATGTTAGATGATGCTTTACAACGTGCAATGACCAGCGTACCAGACTGTCTCGCAGCTGGTTTTGTAGATTTAAATTCAGGAATGATTTTAAGTATTAAAACGGTTGATTCACATCCTTCGGAAGTGTTTGATTTTTTAGCTGCCGCTACAGCTGATCTTTTTCAGGGGCCGAATGTTGTCGCAATTGAGAAAATCTTTAAAAAATCACGTGGTTTGATGGATGAAGATAATTATCACTACTTCCAAGAAATTATCGTGAATAGTGAAAATTTGATCCACGTATTTATTCGCACTAAAGATCAAAACGAGATCGTATGTTTTGTTTGCCGTAAAGGTGCGAACTTAGGCATGGTGTTGACTAAGGCTCGTATTGCTTTACCAACGATTGAACGCGCGTTCCACGCATAATTCAGTCGATGCGTATGTTTTAAGCAAAGTCTAACTTTGCTTAAAACAACGATGAACTTCATGATGAATTTTCAAAAAGGTGAGCGTGATGCCGCATCTTGAATTTGCAGGATATACGATTGAAAGTAAAGCTGACGAAACGGTTTTAGCATGCTTTCAGCGTTCAGGTATAGAAATCGATTTTTCATGTAAAAGCGGTGTATGCCATCGTTGCATGTTGAAATGTATTTCTGGTGACATTCCTGAACAGGCAAGTCGTAGGCTACCCACCACGCATCAGGGGCAAAACTATTTACTCGCGTGTCAGTGTGTTCCAACAACGGATATGAAATTAGTTGCGAAGTCAGACGAAGACAGCATAACGCAATGTATGGTTTTGTCATCAATTTCACAAGCAGATCATAGTCTGATTCAAGCAGAGCCTTATAGAGAACTGACTTATCAAAAAGGTCAGCATGTTTATGTAACTGACATCTCAAAACAGCACTCAATTTTAGCAAAATTAGTGAGTGATCCTGAGCAAGAAACATCTCTGAGTATTGAAATTGCTAAAAAAGATATGGAGTGGGTTAAAGAGCAAGGCTTGGATCAGTTAGGAAATGAGTTCTACCTGAAAGGCCCAATTAGCGCACCTCAAGTCATAATCGAAAACGATGTAGCGATTAATCCAGCCTTATGGGAAGCGTTGGGCGGGGATCATACAGTCAGAAAAATTTTGACCGAATTCTATAAGAAAGTATATGCCGATCAGCAACTTGCTCCATTTTTTGAAAGAGTAACTATAGATCGAATTATTGGAAAACAATTTGCATTTTTAAAACAGTTAATTACAGGTGAGGCGACTTTCTTTGGTGAGCAACCAAGAAACTCACATCATTGGATGGTGATCTCAGATGAGTTATTTGAGCACCGTATGTTGCTGATGCATCAAACTTTATTAGAACACAAACTATCGGCTGATTTGATTGAACAATTTGAACGTTATGAGCTGCAATTTAAAAACGATATTGTCAAATCCCAAGCTTGGTTAAAACAAGTTGGTGATTTATTGGTAGACACTGAAAAATATGAAGAATGTCAGTTAGATGAAGCAACAGTTTGTGATTATTGTGAGGCGGAAATTGAGCAAGGCATCTTGGTTAGATTTCATATGCGTCTTGGAAAATTGGCTTGTAAAGCATGTTCAAAATAATGTGGTGATAGATAAAGCTTTAGCAATTACCCAGTAAAAATTTACTTGATGAATGGTCAAATAGGAGAGAAAAAAAATGATTGGTCAATTTTCAAGAACAGCAATGGTGTTTATTGAAAAAACCTTACGTGAATGTGAACAATGTATAGGTTTTTCGGGAGCTGCTCTGTCTAGCCCTGATGGTTTGGTTCTGGCGATGCATGGACAAATCTCGGGTGATGAAGCCGCAGCATGTGCATCTAGTTTGTTTGTAGAGTCAGAAACTGCTTTAAGTTATATCGGAGAGTCCGAGCCACGTATGATGTTGTTATGGACTGCAAATAAATTGTTGGCTTTGCACTTGCTTAAAAATGGCAGTATTTTCTTTGTGACATCCACTGAAAAAAATAATTTTAATGCAGTGCTTAAATTTTGTTTAGAAACATCAAAAAAACTGGATAACGCTTTAAGCATAATGGGTTAAACAAACTTAAACATGCTAGAAGATTTAACTACTCATGATCATTTTGAATGAGATGATAGTTCCTTGTTTGTTCCCGCTTTTAAAGGAGGGAACAAGCACGATTTTGGATTAGATTTGCTCTAAAGGTTACTTCAACTGATTAGTCAAAACCAAACAAAGCTAGATCAAGTTTAAGTTTTATAAGTCGATAATAAAATACTGGTTTCACTATTGTAAATTCCTGAAATATTACGAATTCTTTCCAATGCTTTGTCGAAATTTTCTAAACTATCGGACTGTAATTCGACCAAAATATCCCATTTACCATTGGTGGTATGTACACGTTCAACTGCCGATTCTAAGCGGAGTTCTCGTATCACTGCTTGTGCCTTAGTGCCTTCGACCATGACATTCATCCATGCACGAATGATATTTTTTTCAACATTTGGGCGATAACGAACCGTATAGCCTGTAATGATGCCTGTGCTTTCCATGTACTCAATTCTCTTTTGAACCGTGGCCCGTGAAACGCGTGCTTTCGCAGCTAAGTCCGTGATCGACATTCGTGCATTATCTTTGAGCAATCCTAAGATAATATGATCAACATTATTCATTTTGATGTTTTCTATTAGCAAATTGATAAAAATTATCTCATTTTAATTATTTTAAAGAGTTTTGTGAATCATTTTGATTATTAATAATAGTGCTAATAGAAGCTCCAAACATTTTTAACGTTGTCAGCGCAAGTCACTAATGTAGTCATGGAACGATGGAGTGAAAGGATTCTCTTTTGAATCAAAGGGAATCTATAGATAACAGGGAAAACTGATTAATTAAGGAATAGATGATGTCTTTATCATATACGGGTCAACATGGCGGTGCTTGGCAAACTTATCTCACTCAAATTGATCGAGTGGCACCTTATCTTGATGCTGATTTAAGTAATTTTATTAATACCCTTAAAACGCCAAAGCGTACATTAATCGTTGATGTTCCAATCGTGATGGATGATGGTTCTATCCGTCATTTTGAAGGTTATCGTGTACAACACAATTTATCACGTGGTCCAGGTAAAGGCGGTATTCGTTACCACCAAGACGTTGAATTAAATGAAGTCATGGCGCTATCTGCATGGATGACCATTAAAACTGCAGTACTTAATCTCCCATTTGGTGGTGCAAAAGGTGGTATCCGTGTTAATCCAAAAGAGCTATCTCCACGCGAGTTAGAGCGTTTAACTCGTCGTTTTACCAGTGAAATCAGTCCAATTATCGGTCCTCAAATTGATATTCCAGCACCAGATGTGGGTACCAATGCGAACATTATGGGTTGGATGATGGACACGTACTCAAGTATCAAAGGTCATACAGTTACGGGTGTAGTCACTGGTAAACCTGTGCATTTAGGTGGTTCATTGGGTCGTGTACGTGCGACTGGTCGTGGTGTATACGTGACGGGTTTGGAAGTCGCGAAACGCATTGGTTTAGCGGTTGAAGGCAGTAAAGTTGCTGTACAAGGTTTCGGTAATGTTGGTAATGAAGCCGCTTACTTGTTTAGCCATGCTGGTGCAAAAGTTGTCTGTGTACAAGACCATACAGGCACGATTTTTAATGCTGAAGGTATGAATGTTAAAGCATTACAAAAACATGTCACTGAACATGGTGGTGTAATGGGTTTTGCAGATGCAACGGTGATTGCAGATGAGGAGTTCTGGAATGTTGAGATGGACATTCTCATCCCAGCAGCATTGGAAGGACAAATTACAGTCGAGCGTGCACAAAATCTAAAAGCAAAAATTGTGCTTGAAGGTGCCAATGGTCCGACATATCCAGAAGCAGACGATGTATTTGTTCAACGCAATATTACCGTTGTTCCAGATGTTATCTGCAACGCAGGTGGTGTAACCGTCAGTTATTTTGAATGGGTTCAGGATATGGCGAGCTACTTCTGGAGTGAAGATGAAATCAATGAGCGCCTTGATAAATTAATGATTCAGGCAATTGCTGATGTTTGGAATACGGCTGAGCTTAAAGGATGCAGTTTGCGTACTGCTGCTTATATCTTGGCATGTGAACGTATCTTAAAAGCACGTAAAGAACGCGGTATTTTCCCTGGTTAATAAAGGGTATAGAACAGGCTTCGGCCTCGGGCTTGTGGTATTGACACAAGCCCAAAGATTAAACAGGAAGTGAGTATATAAAATGAATGATGTCGCTATTACACGTAGTCATTTTAATGACTGGATGGTTCCCGTCTTTGCCCCAGCAAACTTTATTTTAGTCCGTGGCGAGGGTTCTCGTCTTTGGGATCAGAACGATAAAGAATATATTGATTTTGCGGGTGGAATTGCGGTGAATGCTTTGGGTCATGCGCATCCTGTTGCAGTCAATGCCTTAACTGAACAAGCACAGAAGCTTTGGCATATTGGCAATGGCTATACCAATGAACCAGTTTTACGCCTTGCTAAACAATTAGTGGATAGCACATTTGCAGACAAAGTGTTTTTCTGTAACTCAGGTGCAGAAGCCAATGAAGCTGCTTTGAAATTAGCTCGAAAAATTGGTTTGCTCAGTGGTAATCCAAACAAAAATCATATCGTTGCATTTAAAAATGCCTTCCATGGTCGTACCTTATTTACCGTTACTGCTGGCGGTCAACCAAAGTATTCTCAAGACTTTGCACCCTTACCTGAAGGCATTGAACATACGGCATTTAATGATTTAGAAGCAGCGAAAGCTGTAATTAATGAAAATACATGTGCTGTGATTGTCGAACCGATTCAAGGTGAAGGTGGTGTAGTTCCAGCGGATCTTGAGTTTTTAAAAGGTCTACGTGCCTTATGTGATGCCAATGGTGCAGTATTAATTTTTGATGAAGTACAAACAGGTGTCGGTCGTACAGGCTCTTTGTATGCCTATATGAATACAGGTGTTACCCCAGACATCTTAACGACTGCTAAAGCATTAGGTGGTGGTTTCCCAATTGGCGCGATGATCACGACAGACCATTATGCCAATATGTATGCCGTAGGCGATCATGGTACGACTTATGGTGGTAATCCACTGGCATGCGCTGTAGCAGGTGCAGTTTTTGAGTTTATTAATACGCCTGAAGTTTTAGAGGGTGTGAAACAACGCCATCAATATTTCGTAGATGCATTAAATAAAATCAATGCGCAGTATGGATTATTCAAAGAAATTCGTGGTCAAGGTTTGTTGATTGGTTGTGTACTGAAAGATGAACATGCAGGTAAAGCTAAAAATATCGTCACACTTGCGGGTGAAGAGGGTTTATTAGCTCTAGTTGCGGGTGCAGATGTCGTGCGCTTTACCCCTTCACTGATTATTCCAATGGAAGATATTGATGAAGGTTTAAATCGTTTTTCACGTGCATTAGCACGTCTATAAATCTGCTGTGAGCATCTAACCATGATGATTGTTAGACATGCAGCGCATCGGGACTTAGATGACATTTATCGTTTAGCGCAACGAGCAGGTGAGTCAGGTATCGGCCTGACTTCCTTGCCGCAAAACAAAGAAATCTTGGCAGCGCGAATTGCACGTACGATAGGAACTTTAGAAGGTACGACAGAGCAGTGCGATGCAAGCTATTTGTTTGTTTTAGAAGATACCGTATCTCAGACAATCGTTGGTGTAAGTGCCATCGAGGTTTCGGTTGGATTAAAAGAGCCATTCTATAACTTTCGTGTGGCGAAACAGGTACATGCTTCTAAAGCACTCAATGTTTACAATGCTTTAGACACCTTGTTTTTGAGTAATGATCATACGGGTTGTAGCGAGTTATGTACCTTATTCCTTGATCCTGAATATCGAAAAAATCAAAACGGTAAGTTTCTTTCTAAGGTTCGTTTTCTATTTATTGCTGCATTTCGCTCGTATTTTGAAGATCGCTTAATCGCAGAAATGCGAGGTTTCTCAGATCAAAATGGTCATTCACCATTTTGGGATGCGTTGGGATACCACTTCTTCAATATGGATTTCGCGACCGCCGATTATTTAAGTGGTATCGGTCAAAAAGTCTTTATCGCTGAACTAATGCCAAGATTTCCTGTCTACGTCAATCTATTACCAGCTGAGGCTAGAGCGGTAATTGCAGAAGTGCATCCGCATACCTTGCCTGCAGCAAAAGTTTTGATGTCAGAAGGACTTAAATATCAAGGTTATGTCGACATCTTTGATGCTGGACCTACTTTAGAAGCGAATACTGCGGATTTGCGGGCGGTCAAAGAAAGTCGAACAGTGAAAGTCAAAATCACTGAGCAAATCGAAACGACTGATACACACTATTTGGTCGCAAATGACCAATACAAAAATTACTGCGTGCTGTTGATCAATAACAAAGTCTGTGATGGCGATACCTTAATGATCACATCTGCACAAGCTCAGGCTCTCCAAGTTAATGAACAGGATGAAGTACGAGTTTTAGCATTAGATAAAATGGAGAATCACTAATGTCGCAAGGTGAATTATTAATTAATGGTGCTTGGGTACAGGGAAAGGGTACAAGCTTTATTAAAACCAACCCTGTGAGCAATCAACAGATTTGGTCTGGTTATGAAGCTAATGTTGCTGATGTTGGGGCAGCTTGTAATGCTGCTAGAACAGCTTTTCCTGCATGGGCACGCTTAGGTTTAGAGCAACGTGTAGCAATTATTGAACGCTATGCAAGTTTACTTGAACAAAATAAAAATCAACTTGCACAAGTCATCAGTCAAGAAACCAGTAAACCACTGTGGGAAACACTCACAGAAGTACAATCGATGATTGGAAAAATCGCGATTTCAATCCGTGCATATCACCAACGTACAGGTTTTAGTGAAACTGAAATGCCAGATGGCATCGCATCTTTACGTCATCGTCCTCATGGGGTACTTGCAGTTTTCGGACCGTATAATTTCCCAGGACATCTACCTAATGGACACATTGTTCCTGCATTAATTGCAGGTAATACGGTTGTGTTCAAGCCAAGCGAATTAACGCCTTGGACAGCCGAAGAAACTGCAAAATTGTGGCAACAGGCAGGGTTACCAAATGGTGTGCTCAACCTTGTGCAAGGTGGTCGTACGACAGGAGAGGCTTTAGCTGCTGCTGAACAAATTGACGGTTTACTGTTTACGGGAAGTGCCAACACTGGCTATCACCTGCATAAACAAATGGCAGGCGCACCTGAAAAAATCCTAGCCCTTGAAATGGGGGGTAACAACGCTTTAATCATTGATGAAGCAACTGATATTGATGCAGTGGTGAATCTAGCTATTCAATCCGCTTTCGTGTCTGCGGGACAACGTTGTACATGTGCACGCCGTATCATTGTAAAACATGGCGTTAATGGTGATGCATTCATTCAACGTTTTGTTGAAGTCGCAAAGAACTTAGTGATCGGTGCTTGGGATACTGAACCACAACCATTTATGGGCGGGGTGATTTCATCTCATGCGGCAGATCAGATGATGGCTGCACAAAGCAAATTGATCGCACTAGGCGCAAAACCATTGTTAGCAATGACTCGTCCTCAAACTGATAGTTCATTACTCAGTGCAGGTATTTTAGATGTGAGTGAAGTGAATGCAATCCCAGACGATGAATACTTTGGTCCTTTGACAACGATCTATCGTTATCACAATTTTGATGAAGCACTCAAAATCGCCAACAACACACGTTTTGGTTTAGCTGTAGGTTTGGTTTCTCCTGATCGTGAATTATTTGATCGAGTATTGATCGAAGCACGAGCTGGCATTGTGAACTGGAATAAACCATTAACTGGCGCATCGAGTGCTGCTCCATTTGGTGGTGTGGGTGCATCGGGTAACCATCGTGCAAGCGCGTTTTATGCAGCAGATTATAGTGCGTGGCCGATGGCTTCACTGGAAAGTGATAGCGTTACACTGCCATCAAAATTATCACCGGGCATTGTGCTCTAAGTTAAATCGTGCCGTGACGATATGGAGAAAAAAATGTCAGGTTATGAAATCAATTTTGATGGCTTGGTTGGACCAACTCACCATTATGCAGGTCTTTCTTTTGGTAATGTTGCTTCAACAAAAAACCGTAATAATGCGTCCAATCCTAAATTAGCAGCTAAACAGGGCTTAATGAAGATGAAAGCCCTTGCGGATTTAGGGCTTAAACAAGGGGTGTTTGCTCCACAAGAGCGTCCACATGTTCCGACCTTACGCCGTTTAGGTTTTACAGGTAGTGATATTGATGTCATTGCACAGGCAATGCGAACTGCACCTGCCTTGTTATCTTCACTCAGTTCAGCATCTTCAATGTGGACTGCAAACTCATGCACCGTGTCACCATCGGCTGATAGTGCGGATGGACGTGTACATTTTACAGCCGCAAATCTAAATAATAAGTTCCATCGCTCAATTGAGCATCATACGACAACGCGAATCCTTAAAGCGATGTTCGATAATGATGTATATTTCGCGCATCATGAAGCCTTACCTGATGCAGCACTATTTGGTGATGAGGGTGCAGCCAATCATAACCGTCTAGGCGGTGGATACGAGCAAGCTGGCGTGCAAGTTTTTGTTTACGGACAACAACAGCTCGGTGGTACGGTTGCGCCGAAGAAATTCCCTGCACGTCAAACCCGTGAAGCGAGTGAGGCGATTGCACGTTTACATCGTTTAGATGCAAAACGGACGGTATTTATTCAACAGAATCCTGACGTGATTGATCAAGGTGTATTTCATAACGATGTAATTGCGGTAAGTAACCAACAGGTACTTTTTCATCATCAACATGCGTTTTTGAATCAAACACAAGCCTTGAATGAAATTCGTCAGAAAATGGCAGGGATTGAGCAAGAATTTATTTCGATCGAAGTGCCTGAAAACCGTGTGAGTGTTGAAGATGCTGTTGCGACATATTTATTCAATAGCCAAATTTTGACACGAGCAGATGGTGGGATGAGTATCGTTGTACCTGAAGAGTCTCGTCAAAATAAAGCGGTTTGGAACTACTTGAATGACATGATTCAGATGGGTACGCCAATTGATGACATTAAGGTGTTTGATCTGCGTGAAAGTATGCGTA
The DNA here is from genome assembly GCF_001767535.1 of Acinetobacter sp. GWC1_38_13. Taxonomy (NCBI): domain Bacteria; kingdom Pseudomonadati; phylum Pseudomonadota; class Gammaproteobacteria; order Moraxellales; family Moraxellaceae; genus Acinetobacter; species Acinetobacter sp. GWC1_38_13. The sequence goes on from NZ_MELG01000097.1 coordinate 60,299, forward strand.
ATGGCGGTGGACCAGCATGTTTGCGCTTACGTGTCGCGGTCAATGAAAAAGAGTTAGCAGCAGTTAATCCAAATTTATTTATGAATGACGGTTTGTTTAAGACCCTCAACCAATGGGTTGATCAACACTATCGTGATGAATTAACTCAGGATGATTTAGCTGATCCAAGTTTGTTGATTGAGAGTCGTACAGCGTTAGATGAATTAACCAAAATTTTAGGTTTAGGTTCTGTTTATCACTTTCAACGCTAATCATCGTAGTTAAAAGATTGATATGGATTTTCCTCAAATCCGAATGCTCACTATGGCATCGGATTTGAGGTGGTTAAACAAGGGAATGATGGCATATGGTTGATCTACTCGAATTAACTCTTGCACAGCAAGCACCTAATCAAACTCAAGGTGAAACAACTCAATTTACTTGGCAATGGCTAGGTGAAGGGTTATTGGTATGCACGCCTAAAACAAGCTATAACAAGGCCATCATATATTCTGCGGGTATTCATGGAAATGAAACGGCACCGATTGAATTACTCGCAAAGATGGTTCAAGACCTATTCGCTTCTCGTTTATGTTTGACGGAGCGAGTCCTTTTTGTTTTTGGTAATCCTCAAGCGATTCGCAAAGGTGTACGTTATCTAGAAAATGATATGAACCGCATGTTTTGTGGAGCTTATCAACAATTAAATTCTGATGAAGAAACAAAACGTGCTGAGCTTTTAGAGCAAATTACCGCAGAGTTTTTCCAGCAAAGTCGTAGTGATGCTCAACGCTATCATTATGATTTGCATACGGCTATACGCACATCACTACTAGCTGTATTTGCCTTATTCCCTTATCAGACGCAACCCTACGATGATTTTCTCATAGATAGCCTCAACGCTGCTGATCTTGATGCTTTGGTGTATCACAACGCTGTTGGTAAAACTTTTACTCATTTTACAACAGAGTATTTTCAGGCTGCCAGCAGTACTTTGGAGTTAGGTAAAGCAAAGCCATTTGGTCAAAATGATTTAGCTGAATTTTCTGCAATTGATCAAGTACTTCGTGCCGTAATTACAGGTGAAGCTTTGCCTCAACGACAAAAAGCATCGCTTCGTCAATTCAAGGTTATAGATTCAATTGTTAAACAAAGTGAGGATTTTCAACTGCGATTAGATGCGAATGCACCTAATTTTTCGACCTTTGAAAAAGGCGATGTAATCGCGACTCAAGAGGCGGGAAATTATATTGCAAGCGATCAGCAAGTTTGGATTTTATTTCCAAATCCGAACGTCAAAGTAGGATTGAGAGCAGGGCTAATTCTCAAAGAAATAATGTAGATAACGCCATTCGAAAGATTTTAAGCGGTTCAAGGAAATGATGTATATGGAGTTTGAATATGGATGTTCAGTAGAAAAATACGCAGAAAAAAGATATCCGTTGGATATTGATTGTTATGAAAGTGAAACAGCAAGGACAGGTTGTCATAAGAATATCGTTGGAGTGATCGTGTATGAGTAACAATAATGAAAAAACATTTCCTTCAGGTGAACTCCTGAGTGAGCAATATGTGCCGCAACAAGACACATCAAGCCATTTAAATACTTCGTTGTCAGAAGTAGATGTCACTAAACCTTTGAAACGTGCAATGACAAAACGTCATTTGGTCATGATTTCTTTAGGAGGTGCGATTGGAACAGGACTGTTTCTTGGTTCAGGAGATGTTATTTCTCAAGCTGGCCCAATTGGAGCAATTTTATCTTATCTCCTTGGGGGCGTAATTGCTTACATGGTCATGCTGTGCTTAGGCGAGTTAGCCGTGCATATGCCCGTATCAGGTTCGTTCGGTGAATATGCCAGAACTTATATTGGACCTGGTACAGGTTACATGATTACGTGGTTGTATTGGTTAACTTGGACCGCAACATTGGGGACGGAGTTTACTGCGGCAGCATTATTGATGCAGGAGTGGTTTCCATCCATTTCCATGTGGACATGGACGCTGTTATTTGCAGGATTAATTTTTTCACTGAATGTCAGTTCAACCCGTTTATTTGCTGAATCTGAATTTTGGTTATCGTTGGTTAAAGTTTTAACCATCATTTGCTTTATTGGTTTGGGGCTAGCCACTATTTTCGGAGCTATTTCCTATCATGGGCATGAATCAGCGCCTTTATTTAGTAAATTAACAGAGCACGGTTGGTTTCCAAATGGAATATTTCCTATTTTTGCGACCATGTTAATTGTGAATTTTGCATTCTCAGGTACTGAGTTGATTGGTGTTGCTGCGGGTGAAGCAGAAGAACCTGCTAAAAC
>NZ_MELG01000097.1:62618-63122 GCF_001767535.1 Acinetobacter sp. GWC1_38_13
CGATTTGGCGACTCCTGATTTTCTTTGTTGGTACGATTATCGTGATTTGTGCTTTATTGCCTTATGACATGGCAGGTTTAAATGCAAATTCGGTAAGTAATAGTCCTTTTGTAACTGTATTCAATTACATCGGTATTACATATGCTGAAGATATTATTCGTTTTGTGATTATCACTGCATTGTTATCTGCTGCGAATTCTGGATTATTTGCTGCTTCACGTATGATGTGGTCACTATCGACTAAAAATCAGTTACCTAAAGTTTTCGCAAAATTGACACGTTCAGGTACACCAATTATTGCAATTATCGTGACGATGTTTGGTGCAATACCTGGTTTATTGTCTGAGCATTTTGCCCCTGAAACAATTTTCAAAAATTTATTAGGTGTCGCTGCATTCACTATGGTTGTAGTGTGGATTTCGATCTGTGTCTCTCAATTTAACTTCCGTAGACAATGGATTAAATCTGGTAACACCGTTAAAGATCTCAAATTTGCTGCGCCCT
>NZ_MELG01000098.1:0-13519 GCF_001767535.1 Acinetobacter sp. GWC1_38_13
GGATTTTATTTGCCCAAGGTTTTATCTTAATGGGCTGTTTAGTGACAGTATTTAACTACATTAGCTATCATTTATTAGAAGCACCATTTCACTTATCACAAGCATGGATTGGTGTGATTTCGATTGCTTATCTGGCAGGCATTTATAGTTCGCCTAAAGCCGCGCAATGGGGCTTTAAGTATGGACGAGATAAAGTTCTGCCGATGATGTTAATGACGATGATGATTGGCTTGTGGTTTACACTCCTTCCATCATTATGGTCAATTTTGATCGGTTTGATTATCTTCGCTTTTTCATTTTTTGCAGCGCATTCGACCGCAAGTAGTTGGGTTTCAGTACAAGCAGTTCAATATCGTGCAGTGGCATCCTCGCTGTATTTATTCTGCTATTACATTGGTTCAAGTTTGCTCGGCAGCTTCGGTGGATTGGTTTGGGAGCGGTTTGGCTGGATTGGAATTAATTTGAGTGTGAGTGTGGTTTTGGTGATTGGGTTAGTATCCGCTTTATATCTTGGTAAATTACAACGTTCAGCCTAAATTATTAAATCTGAATAAACTTTGTACAAATAATTTGTTATCTCCTTGTTCTTGAATGCTTTATAAACAGGGAAAATGAATTGAATTCATGTTAAAATGATCGGCTTTCATCTTTAGATGTCTCTCCTTCATCTGCTAGCCGAGATTCGCAAGCTATGTCTACTGCCTATACCAAGCAGACTGCGCCTAAAGCGCTGTTTGATTACGACAAATATTGGGCGTCGTGTTTTGAACCCGCACCATTTTTGCCGATGTCACGAGAAGAAATGGATCTACTCGGTTGGGATGCGTGTGACTTTATTTTAGTTTGTGGTGACGCTTATATTGATCATCCATCTTTTGTATCGGGTGTGATTGGGCGTGTGCTCGAAGCACAAGGCTTCCGTGTAGGTATTATTGCTCAACCAGATTGGACCAATGTTGAAAGTTTCCGTGTTTTAGGTAAACCAACCATTGCGTGGGGCGTAACTGCGGGCAATATGGATTCGATGATTAACCGTTATACGGCAGATCGTAAAATCCGTTCAGATGATGCTTATTCGCCAAATAATGAACCGAATAAACGTCCAGATCGTGCTGCCACGGTGTATTGTCAGCGTTGCCGTGAGGCTTTTCCTGATGTGCCAGTATTGCTCGGTGGGATTGAAGGTAGCCTACGTCGTATTGCTCATTATGATTATTGGTCAGACAAAGTTCGCCGCTCAATCTTGATGGATTCTAAAGCCGATTTATTGATGTACGGAAATGGTGAACGTGCAATCATTGAAGTGATGCATCGTTTAGCTAAAGGTGAGAAAGTTCACGACATCACTGATGTTCGTGGCACTGCATTTATTATTAATAAACACAATAAAGCATCAAAAGCACAATTTGTTGAAATCGCAAGTAATGATGTGGATACGATTGGTCGTGTAGACCCAATTATCAATCCATATGTCATGACTGAAGATATTGATGGCTGTGAAGTTGAAAAAGAAAAAGGCAACTCACTCGCACAATATCAAAATTTCCAAAAAGAAATTGTGACCAATCCAATCGTTCGTGAAGGGGATCAACTTGATCCAGATACGCAGATCGTACAGTTAAAACCTGCGCCATCCAAAGCGATTAAACATAAATTACCGCCACGTGAACTCGCTGTGATTCGTTTGCCTTCTTTTGAGGAAGTCGCCAATGATCAAGTGCTGTATGCGCACGCCAACCGTATTTTGCATCTGGAAACCAATCCAGGAAATGCTCGCGCATTGGTACAACGCCATGGCGAACGTGATGTTTGGATTAATCCACCACCAATTCCGTTAACAACGGAAGAAATGGATTATGTCTTTGATTTACCTTATGCACGTTTACCGCATCCAGCTTATGGTAATGCGCGTTTCCCTGCATTTGATATGATCAAATTCTCTGTGAATATCATGCGTGGTTGTTTTGGTGGTTGTACGTTCTGTTCGATTACTGAACATGAAGGTCGTATTATTCAAAACCGTTCTGAAGAATCCATTCTGCGTGAAATTGAAAAGATCCGTGATACTGCACCTCAATTTACAGGCATTATCTCAGACTTAGGTGGTCCAACGGCAAACATGTACCGTTTGCACTGTAATGACCCTGAAATCGAGAAGAACTGCCGTAAACCGTCTTGTGTTTATCCAGGTGTTTGTCAAAACTTACACACTGATCATGCACCATTGGTTCAGCTTTATCGTAAAGCACGTGAAATCAAAGGTGTGAAGAAGATTTTGATCGGTTCAGGTCTTCGTTATGATCTCGCGGTATTAAATCCTGAATATGTAAAAGAATTAGTACAGCACCATGTTGGTGGCTATCTGAAAATTGCACCTGAGCATACCGAACATGGTCCATTATCCAAGATGATGAAACCAGGGATCGGAACTTACGACCGCTTCAAACAAATGTTTGAGCGTTTTAGTAAGGAAGCAGGGAAGGAACAATATTTAATTCCTTACTTCATCGCTGCGCATCCTGGTACAACGGATTATGACATGATGAACTTAGCGATTTGGCTGAAAAAGAATGGTTTCCGTGCCGATCAGGTACAAACCTTCTATCCATCGCCAATGGCAACTGCGACCACTATGTATTATTCAGGCAAGAATCCATTATCTAAAGTGGCGCGTTATACCGAAAATGTCGATATCGTGAAAGGCGAAAAACGTCGTCGTTTGCATAAAGCTTTCTTGCGTTACCATGATCCAAATAACTGGCCTTTATTACGTGAAGCACTGAAAGAAATGGGGCGTTCGGATTTAATTGGTAATTCGAAACAGCATCTGATTCCAACCTATCAGCCACAAGGCACGGCTGAAGGTGAATATAAGTCTGCTCGTAAGAAAAACTCGACCGTGGCTGGTGATTCTGTAAAACGTGGTCAACAGTCTCGTCCGCAGTCTCAATCGAGTCAGAAACGTCCTCAAAAAGGACAGGTGTTGACTCAGCACACTGGTTTGCCACCACGTGAAACTGGTGATAAAAAGCCATTTTCAGGAAAGAGTAAACCTAAGGGTAAAGCCCATCGTTAATATTTAAAAGAAAGGGAAACATGCTTTCCCTTTCTTTTCGTCTGAAAATGTCAAAATAATCACAATTTAAGTGTAAAACTACAATTTATAGAAACATATACTGACAATATCAACTTGAAAATTTAAGCTATGATGATTATAAATAAAGGGCAGAACAGCTTTTACGACTTTGGTCGACTAGTAGAAAACGATTAAAACTTTAAAGTTGCACTGCTAAAATGACTTTGCTATCACTGTTATTGATTAAAAAAATGGCATAAAGCCAAATGATTATAAAAAATCTAAAGGGATTGGTTAGAAATGTATTATTTCATTACATTAGCTGGGTTGCTAATAATTGCAGCACTCGCGCTTCGGCGTATGCATCAAAATCAACGTCAAGATAGCCCGTTAAAACGCCGCGGCATTCTCACGATTTCTGAACAAATTACACTTATGCGCTTACAGGCTGTTTTGCCACGTCATACTGTACTTGCACACGTGTCTTTTGATGCTTTATTGACAACAAAATATGCGCATACACGCCGTAAGTATCAAGGACTAGTGGCAGATTTTGTTGTGCTTGATCAACAATATCAGGTTCTCGCTGTGATTGAGATTGCAGATGAGTCTTCAATTAATCGTTTAAATCAAAAATACTATCAAGATAGTTTGTTGGAGCTGGCTGGTTATAAAGTTCTACGCTACGGTAGTATTCCAACAGAACATGAATTACGTGAAGATTTGGTATCTGATCCTTATGAATCAAATACCATTATGACAACTTCATCTACCTCATTGCCTCAAACAGAACGTATGATGAAGTACAGTATGTTTGCTGCAAAATCGTCTTAATCTGGAAGAACAGCAGTAACGGTCATTTCTACTAGTACGTTAGGTGCATAGAGTTTAGATTCTACGCAGGTACGTGCTGGGGGATGACCTTCAGCAATCCATGCATCCCAAACCGCATTCATCGCGGCATAATCTTTCTCGATGTCTTTAAGAAAAATAAGCACTGACAAAATATGGGTTTTATCTGTTCCCGCTTCCGCTAGTAAACGATCGATATTATCTAAAGTCTGCTGTGTCTGAGCAGTCACATCTACACTGGTATCATCAGCTAATTGACCTGCTAAATGAACCAAATTTCCTGAAATTGCGACTTCGCAGTAACGAGAAGTGACATGCAAACGCTGCACAGACATAAGATTTACCTGAATGAATAACAATAGAAAAGATTGTACTTGATACGATTCTGATGCAGTGTAAATTTGTTTAAATTAGGCTGAAAAAGTTTCTATTTCCATTAATTTACGTTGTTTGAAAATCAAAATAGAGCGGGATTGTGGGCAAATAATAATATTGCCTAGATTCAGAAATTGAATTTTGGCTTGTCGAAGTTGATTTAAACAGCTCGCAATAGAGCTCTGGTTGGGACACAGTTGTTTGAGTTGGCTCAAAGCTGAAGTGGTCGTGTGATACATGATCTTATTCCTTATCATTATTGTTAAAAATTGGGCAAATATATGACTTTGCCCGATTCGTTTATATGTTTTGTTGTTCGGATTGATACCAATTGACGTGGCGTGTGATGTACATGACGCATGCAATTAAAATGAAAGACAAAATGGAGCCGAACAAGAAAGTTTTTCCGCTGGATTGTAGTAATAGATACATCATGCCGTATAAAGCACTGAGCAAAACACCGAAGAGTATGGCGGCTTTAAAACCTTGAACGACGAAGTATAAATACCAAGTAATCAAGCCAATACATGCAACTGCCGCAATCAGATAGGCAAGGGAAAAAGCGTAATATTCACTGATTGATAGTAATAAGACGAAGAACACGCCTTGCGCCATGGCAACCAACGCATACTGAACAGGATGAATTTTAAGATTCTTCAAAACCTCGAATAAAAAGAAGCAACCAAACGTAATAATGATCACCATAATGCCATATTTGATGGCACGATCAGTTTGGGTATAAATATTAACGGGTTCTAAAAACTGCGTTGAAATACCAGAAATGTTATTTGAAGATGTATTTGAAGCAACATAAGCAGCTTCAACATCACTGATCAGATTGCTTTGAGTATTTAAAGCTTGGTAAAAACACTGACTGTTTTCACAAGTTGAGAGACGATCTAAATTACGTTTACCTAAAGCAATATTTTTCCAGTCCGCTTCAAAAAGTTGTCTTTTGCTGAGTTTCTTAAACGGTAAACTTTGACCATCGTATTTCACATCACCCCAATTCCCTTTAGCTTGATATGTCATTTCGTAGCTGGTTGGGATAAAGGCAAATTCGCTTAAACCTTCTAGATCAAATTGTAGGCTAAAGCTAAAACCTTGTTGGAATTTTTGGATCAGTTCAGGATATTGCTTGCTGGTGATATGTAGTAGATCAAAGCCATGCTGTCCTTGGCTTTGTTCAGAAAAGTCAAATTTATAATTTTTTCCATCAATATTAAACGTTGGCTTGGCGTTTAGACCGCGAGCATCTTGGATAGGAAAAATGATTTCAGCTTGATCCCAAAGATAGTTGTGTTGAGGTTCAATCGTAGCGCCTTTAAATACGCCTTTTCCTTGCATGTGATTTTGATAACTAATCGCTTTATACATACTACGTTTGTAGGTATTGTCTGAAACTTTAAATTCAGCGGTCCAGTCTGTTGTTTCTGCACCTAAGGTAATAAATGCTGTTTGTGTGCAATCGTAAGTTTTCTTTTGTTCATCGGTACATGTAGTTTGAATTTGATAGGGAAGTTTTAAATAGGGTGCAATCACTTGTTGTGGGCGAATTTGTTCTTTTGCAATGTCCTGAATCACTTGTTGTTGATAGCTTTGGCGCTCATCTACTAAGTTAGAGATAAAAAAAAGACCAATATAAAAAATCAAAATCAGGAACAAAATCGCTCCTATTTTCAGATTAATAAAGTTTCTGCGCATGGTGGATTCCATTGTCATTGTGGTATGACAAGTATCTCGAATCGATATGCGTTCTAAATGAGTTGTAATTGAAGCTTATGTGAAGTTTCGATGAAGTATAATTTTTACCAGTACTCCTGATTTGTGTTGCTCTAAGAAATCTAAATCATTTTCAGGGATATTTTGAATGGTGACGTGACCTTGATGCTGTTGGATAATCTGCTGCACGATACTCAGACCAATACCCGTGCTTCGTTGCTGATTATGTGGACGTGGTAATGAAAAGTAGGTTTCAAAGACACGATTTAAAGCGTATTCAGGAATGGCATCCCCCTCATTGAATAATAGAATTTCAATACCATGAGTGATGGTATTTGCCCTCAGTTGAATGGCGAGATGACCATGTTCAGAGCAAAAGTCTCTTGCGTTATCTAAGACATTATTGATTGCTTGTTTAAGCCAAAAGGGATCAGCATAGATTGCGCAATATTCAGGAAGATTTAGCTCTATTTGAATCTGTTTAATTTGAAGAGCACTCTGTTGTTGTATCACGCAATCCCGAATCAATTTTGATAAATCAATATTTTGATACTCTAAAGCATGCTGATTTTTTTCTAAGCGTGTGAGCAGTAGCATGCGTTCGATTAAAGATTGTAAGCGATGACTTTGCTCAACAATATGTGCTGCAAATTGTTGTTGATCTGCTAAGGGTAAATCATCTTGTAATAGTTCTGCACTGGCTTGAATTGCCGTGAGTGGGCTTTTTAACTCGTGGGTTAGCGTATTGACATAATTTTCGACATAAGCACGATCTTCGAGTTTCTCTCGCATTTCACTGAGCGCTTGAGTCACTTGGTTGAGCTCTTTTGCAGAATAGAAAAATGGAGCTTGATTGACGGGTGCTAGTGCTTGAGCATAGCGACGCACTTTATCAATGCTGTGTCTTAACCAATATGCCACCATGCTTGCGAGTAATAAACTCAGTGCGGCGATCCAAAGCGCTTGATGAATCAGTTGACGTTCTGCACGAGCAATATACGGTTGTACGGATTGATTTGGTTTACCAATGCTAACTACACCAAGTAATTGTTGTTTGTAAATAATGGGTGCAGCAATATGCATCACGCTGCTGTTTCGATCATAAGGATTGGTTGCAGTAGAACGTGCGCCGTATTTGCCGCGTAAAGTCAGATAAACATCATTCCATTTAGAATAGTCTTGCCCAACGGCTTGACCTTCGGAGTCGTAGATGACAATACCGTGCTGATCGGTAATATACAGTTGTTGGTTAATTTCATCTTTTTGATGCTGCCAAATTGTGGCATTGAGTTGGCGTGATAATGCTGCTTGAATTTTTTGATCAAATTCAGGTGTACTGACTTTTTGTTGAGCCACATCTTCTGCAATCAGTTGGGCAATAATATTGGCATTCTCGGCGAGAGTATCTTCGACTACTTGACGGACATTTGGTTTAACCTGTTGATTCAACGTGTAGGCAATAAAGCTCAGGCTCAGCATAACCACTAAGCTAAAGAAAAACCAAATGCGGATAAAGATGGACATTGGTTAACCTAACTTCACTAAACTATACCCAAACCCTCGATGTGTCCGAATGGGATCATCATCAGGGGTAATTTGTTTAAGCTTTTGTCTTAAACTTTTAATATGGGTATCGACTGTACGTTCTAGGCTATGCTCAGGATGTTCCCAAATATGATCCATCAGTTGTTGTCGGCTAAAGACTTGTTCAGGATGCTGAATAAGTAAAAATAACAAACGATATTCATACCGTGTCAGTTGCAGTGTTTGCCCATGATATTGAATCTGTAGCGATTGTGGATTGCACGTCCATGTTGCAGATTGTAGGGGTATTTCTACTTGGCTGATTGATGGTTGTGATGAGATATTTTGCGCCTGTATTTCCATTCTGCGCCAAATGGCTTTGATTCGTGCCACAATTTCTCGTGCACTAAAAGGCTTTGTACAATAATCATCTGCGCCGATTTCTAGACCGACAACCCGATCAATTTCATCATCACGTGCAGTGAGGAATAATAAAGGTGTTTGATATTTTTGGCGTAGCTGTTTGCAGACTTCAAAACCATTCTGATCAGGTAAACCAACATCTAAAATAATAAAATCAAAAGCTTGTTCTGAAAGATATTGTAGTGCTTGAGCCCCTGTATTTGCCCAACTCACGTTCCAGCCTTCGCGCTCAAGAGCATAACGTAGCGGAAGAATAATCGCAGCTTCATCTTCAACACAGAGAATTTGTTTTTGATTCATCATGATTAACTAATCAATATTTTCTAATTTTATTGTGTTAGTTTAGCGGAAGATTTGGTTGAGAAAACTAGGATCATTTTTATAATTATTTAATAAAGCAAAGGACACTTGAAGTGCCCTGTAATATTCGGATTTGATCGTCACGCCAACCACAGGAGCAAATGCTAAAAGCGAGGATTTCTTTAGCAAGAGCAAATGACAAGGATAATGTCACTGCGATGCTTAGAGTACTGAAAACCGCATAAAAAGCAAACATAAATTTGAACGAGCATTGTGCTTTTGCATAAAAAAGCAACGTTACCACAAGGAAAGTTGAGATTCTTCCTCATGCGTCTGTAGTTGGTAAACGCCTACACCGACTAAACGGAACTGAAAACTTTGATCAATATGCATTTCTTCGATTAATTGCAAAACCACTTGTTCTAAATCTTGCTGCGAGCGCAGAGGGAGTTTAAAACTCTTACTATGCTGCAAGGTTTGAAAGTTTTTGAGTTTGAGTTTGACGTTTACCCCACGAGCAGTCAGTTGTTTTTTTTGCAAACTGCGCCAGACTTGTTCTGCTAAAGGCTGCCAAGCATGAGCACATTGATTCAATGTGTAGTCATCATCAAAGGTAATTTCTTTCGAGATTTGTTGGCGTTCACGTTCTGCTTTGACGGGACGATGATCAATGCCTTGTGCATATAAATACAGCTGTTTACCGTATTTTCCGAAGTGATGGATGAGTACGTTCTCTTCTATTTTTTGTAGGTCGCCCAAGGTGTGTAAATTTAATTGATTTAATTTTTCATGCGTGACTTTGCCAACGCCAGGGATTTTATTCAGTGCTAAGTCTTGAATAAAATGTTGGATTTGATGGGGTTTGATTACAAATAATCCATTCGGTTTATTCCAATCAGATGCGATCTTAGCCAAAAACTTATTAGGTGCAACGCCTGCGGAGGCTGTCAGTCCTGTGACGGCAAAAATATCTGCGCGAATTTGAGTCGCAACTTCAGTAGCGCTCGGGATGTTTTTTAGATTCTCAGTGACATCCAAATAAGCCTCATCTAAAGATAATGGTTCGATGAGTGGTGTGTATTGCTGAAAAATTTGATGAATTTGTGCTGAAACCTCTCGATATTTCTCAAAATGAGGTTCAATCACCACCACTTGAGGACAAAGCTTTTTTGCTTGCCCCATCGACATCGCAGAACGTAGACCAAAAACACGAGCAGGGTAGGAGGCAGCGGCAATGACAGCGCGTGGATGGTGTGAGGAAATGACCACTGGTAAGTCTTTAAGTTCAGGACGATCACGCAGCTCAACTGAGGCAAAAAAAGCATCCATATCGATATGAATGATTTTGCGTAACTCATTTGCCATCTTGAATGCCTTGCTGCTCAAGAAAGATACGCCACTGGCGTGGTGAATCCGCATACACATTTAAATCAACTGCTTTAGGTATCCCATCAATTTTTCCAGTTTGGGTGTGTTGCCAAAATAGCCATTTACGTCCGTCTTTTAATTCAGGTTTAGCTTCGTAATCACGAACCCATAGCGGCGTATCGTTAAAGCTCCCCATCAAAACGATGTGATAAAAACTCTTAGAAATATAGAAAATAGGCTGTTTGCCATAATGTTGTTGTAATTGATCATGCATAACCTGAATTTCTTTGAGTAACTGTTCTTTGGTATAGGTATTAATACAATTACTGTCATATTCCAAATCAATCACAGGGGGAAGGGCATCTGCTTTCTTTGGAACAGTCGCGATAAAATTTTCAGCTTGAACTTTGCCATCACGACACAGGCGATAGAAATGATAAGCACCGACATGCAACCCCTGTTCGCGAGCTTTTAGCCAGTTGTTCTGAAACTTACGATCTTTAAAATCGCCACCTTCTGTGGCTTTGAGATAGACAAATTGATATTGCATCGGAGAGATTTTTTTCCAGTTAATCTCACCTTGATGATGTGAAACATCAAAACCGCGAATCGAATAATCTTGTGCAGAAGCTTTTTGTTGGTAGAACAAACCGAAATAACTGACGATACCTAACATGACGGCTAAACCGATACTGGTATAAGTTGGATAATGCTCAGAGAGTCGGTATTTCGCAGTTTTTTTCGCCATGTCGTCAGAAGTTATGCAAGGTCTAATTGAGAGTCGGATTTACAATACTGATCATGTATTGATTGTACTCGTTTTGCTTTGGGATGAACCATCTGACTACCAAATTGTTCCACAAATCTACACGATGCATAATCTTTAGCCTGTTGTTCATATTCACGAACCCAGTTTTCTCTGTGTGCCGTGCGCTCATTTGATATCGGCCATATACCTTGTCTTAATCGCTCTACGCCTATTCGCCACGGTTTAGGACTGATTCGGGCGCGAAAGCAATTTTGATTTTGGCACATCAGGTCATAATAGGGATCGGCATAGATTGCTTTGAAAAATGATTGAACTTGCTCCCCTCGAGGTTCAAAGATTTGATGCATAACCAAAATTCGATAACCATTAGGAGTGCGATAAACACGTAAGTGCCATGTTGGATAATGTGTTGAGAACGCTCTAATTTTCTCTAGAGCTTGTTGTTCAGGTGTGCCCTTAAATTTTTGTTGGAATTTAAATACCGATTTTGCAATCAGGCTCGTAACTAGAAGCGAAAGGACAAATCCAAAGCCAAAGATAAACCAAGAAGAAAAATAAAATGCGCCTAAACCGCTGCTAGCCAGTAATACAAAGAAAACGATGAAGTACAAACTAGAATGAGGTTGGGTCACAAAATCAATATCTGCGAATAAGACATCAGGTGTGTTTAGACATAATGCACCATAGCTATTACGCGTAATAATCACATCATCGTACTGGCTGATGATTTCCTCTCGAATAGGTAAGCCCTCTGCACCGTTATAAGCAATTTTATGATCGATACGCCGAACCGTTTTATCTATTTTAAGTTGTTCAAGCGCCTCAAAGACTCGTTGCTCGGCATGCTGCTGAGCCGCTTCAATATTTTCATCTGACCAACCAAAGCGTTTAATCGTATATTGGCGACCTTCAAATTTCGCTTTGGTTTTTGCTTCAGCCCAATATTTAGGGACGATCATCTCTAGATCCTTCTTATTTTTGATATTTTATTACTTAATTAATCTGTTGTTTCTTTGGGAATTTGCCAAAAAATCCAAGCAGTAATGATATTGATACATCCTAAAGAGATGAGTGTGGCATGGAAAGCTGTAGTTATCGATGATGCTGGAAAATGTTGACCATATACATTGATCAATGTGCCTGCTAAAGCAACCCCGATACTCATTGAGAGCATCATAATCATTGATAAGAAGCTATTTCCACTACTCGCATCATGCTGTGGTAAATCTTTAAGGGTGAGCGTATTCATGCCAACAAATTGCAGTGAGTTGAGCGTCCCAAAGATAAATAAATGTAATATTTTTAGCCATAGAGGCGTATCAGCGGTCATTAATGCAAAACTGGCAATACATAGACCGACCAACACGGTATTGCTAAGCAGAAAACGACGATAACCCACTCGTTGAATGATAGGACGAATAATCGGTTTGGAAAATAATGAACCTAGTACCATCGGGATCATCATTAAACCTGTGATAAAAGGTTCGAAGCCAAAAGCCACTTGCAGCATCAACGGTAAAATAAAGGGAATCGCATTACTGCCTAGACGAGCAAAGAAATTTCCTAGTACCCCAATTGAAAAAATCTTATAGCGAAATAAACGTCCATGAAACAAAGCATTTTGATGGCTATGTGCATGATAGGCATACGCAACTGTTGCAATCGTACCTGCAACTAATAAGGAAATACTGACTAAACCTGAATATTGAGGTGCAGCAATATTTTCAATGCCTAAAGACAATCCGACCATTGCGATCATGAGCAATATAAAACCACTTAGATCAAAGGCTTTTACGCTCGGTTCTTTTTGGTTAGGCATGACTTTGAAGGTCATGATCATTCCTAAAACTCCCATCGGGATATTAATCAGGAAAATCCAGTGCCATGTGGTGACCTCGACGAGCCATCCGCCCAATGTCGGTCCCATGAGTGGGCCAATTAAACCAGCCAAACTCATTAGGCTCATAGCAGAGAGAAACTGAGAGCGAGGAATTAGTTTAAGTAGTGCCAAACGACCAACAGGCATGAGCAATGCACCACCAATCCCTTGAACGACACGAAAGAATAGCAACTGATCGAGATTTTGGGATAAGCCACAACCTAGTGATGCTAAGCTGAAAATTACCATCGAACTGAGATAAATATTGCGAATACCAAAGCGATCAGCAAGCCAACCGCTTAACGGGATACAGGCTGCGACGGATAAAACATAAGCGACAATGACTCCATGCATTTGTAATGGGTCTTCATTGAGCTGAACTGCCATAGCAGGAATCGCCGTGTTGACGATCGTGGTGTCTAAGGCTTGCATAAAGAAGCCTATCGAAACCAATAATACCAACAAGCGAAATTCAGGTTGTACAGCTTGATGAGTCGTCGTTGTCATATATTTTAAGGTGCTAAAACTCTATTCAAGTTTAATGCAAAAGAGCCTGAAAGAAAGACAATAATTGTCAAAGAGACGTCATCGAAATGACATCAAAATGTCATCGAATTTGAATCTCAGAACACTAGATTGATCCTACATAATAAATCGTATGGAAATTGATCATGAAGTTTAAGATTTCAGTTTTATTGACAGCTTTACTGTCTGTGGGATTAGTGGCATGTAACGATAATAATGACAACAACAATAAATCAGAACAAATTGAACCTACCCCTGAAACCATTAAATTAAGTGTATTAGGACACTATAAAACCAATATTTTTGCTGAAAGTGCAGCAGAAATTCCTGCGTATGATGCGGCAAGCAAACGGTTATTTGTCGTGAATGCACAAAAAGGTTTGGTAGATGTACTAGATGCATCTAAGCCTGAACAACCTGTTCATATTGCAGAACTCTCTGCACGTGATTATTTAGCTGACTCAGAAGTGAATAGCGTTGCCGTACAAAATGGCATCGTGGCGATTGCAGTCCAAGCAAAAAATAAAACCGATGCAGGTCTCGTGGTTTTCTTTAATGCCAAAGATTTGAGTTTTGTGAGTAAAGTGGCTGTAGGTTCATTGCCTGACATGCTGACCTTTAGTCCAAATGGCAAAACTGTTTTAGTGGCAAATGAAGCTGAGCCAAATGATGATTATTCGATTGATCCTGAAGGTTCGGTCAGTAT